>CAZIKA010000018.1:0-25569 GCA_964539705.1 uncultured Prevotella sp.
TTCATATTTTAGTAAATTGGTTTATTGCATACGCTGTAGGCCTTCCCAGCGTACATTCCATGAGCCGTCTTGCGGGAAGCCCGGATTATGAGGATTGGTGCATCCATCCCATCCGGCACACATCATGGCGACAGCTGTGAGCAATGCACCGTTGCCTGGCAGATATAGGCGCAGACGATCGGAGGTCTGGAAGTTATGTCCATTCTTCAGGTAGGTATTCTTCTGGGTGTCGATGAGCAGCGCCTGCAGTGCAATGTCAGGTTGTCCGAGACGGGCTGCCGTCATAGCCACCATACCGTAATCCCATCCCCATGTTGTGGCCCAGTTCCAGTTCTGCATCACATCCGTCAGCGTGGCATTCATCGTTTCTGTAGAATAGAGGGGATGAGTAGCAGAGATGGGTAATAAGCCGCAGGCACCCAGCACGGCGGGATGATCGTTTCTTGTCTTTGCCTTGAAGGTCTCCAACTGCTCGGTATTGCCGGTATAGCCAGAAGCTACAGCATCGAAGGGGTCGAAAGCCTTCAGGTTCTTGGTATTTCCCTTTGGCAGACCAGCCGTGTAGATGTTACCATCCTTAGGCAACTGTGTGAGGTTGGCACATATCTTATCCCATTTCGCATTACGGGGAAGTCCCTGACGCTCACGCCATATGTTGGCTACGTTTAGTCCATACTGCCAATAAGCTAGTTCGAAGGGGTGATTGTACGAAAAATCCTTTGACATACTTTCCTGCATAGCGGTGGCTCCTTGCAGGAAATACTTCTTGGTCTTGGTATCATAACTCACGAAATCAGCCATGAATTCTGCTGTTTCCTCCACCTGCTTGCCATACTTCTGGAGCGTCATCATTGAGGGGTTGCTACGATACATCTCCTCTGCCATATATATATAATGTGGCTGTTGCCAGATAAGGAAGGAACCTGTGTTCGAAGGTGCCTCACCCGCCCAAGGGTCAGTCATCTTCATCCAGCGGATACCTTTGAATCCCTGACGCATTGCTATCTTCTTGGCCTCAGGATAGGCCACACGGTTATACCAGTTGAGCACGTTTGCCACCGTCTGCTGACGATTCCACAGGGCAAAGTCCGCCATGTGCCACCACGTCATCTCCAAGTGAGGGCGACCGAACCATGAGTTATAGGTCAAACCAGTCTCTTGTGGTGGCATGTAGTTAGCGCAGTTCACCTGTGTGAGATACTGACTGAGCACCACACGGCGTTCCAGTTCCTTGGCACGCGCATCTGTACACTCTGAGAAATCCACGAAAGCCCCTTCGTTCCACCAGCGGTTCCATGCTTTCAGAATTGCACGCAGTTCTTGATCATAGACGATAACAGGCTCAGGTATGTAGTTCTCATATTTGTCTTTCTTGATGTTTATTACAGCAGCATATTCGGCTTTGAGGGTTAGCACGTCATCTGTGGTAGCCAGAAGGAAATCGTGGTCGGCCGTGCGTGTCAACTCTGCATTGCCCGTCCAGTTCAACTTCAGGCAATAGCGAGTAGAATCGAGCGTATGCTCAATAATGGCAGAATACTTGTCATTCAGTATGATGCGGGACTTGTGAAGCTCTGGCTTCGTGAGGTCTGCTGCTGCGTCGGCATGCTTTCCCGTAGGATAGGGTAGGCGGATGTGAATCTTGGCGCGCCCGTCTTTCAGAAGAGATGACTTGATGCGATAAATCACGGCATCCTTATTTTGTAGGGCAGCTGTAGTCACCTCTACGGGCTCGTTGTCAGCACGGAAAGAAGACTCAATAACGCCATCATAGAGTTTCAGTTCCTGACGGATATCCGACAGCGACTGAAGTAAAATCTCCTGTCCGTTACGGTCTTTCATATCCAAACCGATGATGCCCAGATTCAGGCGGTGAGGATTCACACGGAAGAACTCGGTAGCAGCCACATTACGAGCAGAATCACCCTTTGAGGCTTTATATTCTACGGCATAAGTCTCTGGGTGACCGTGACCTAAATCGAATGCCTTTTCACTTTCTGCTGGTGTCAGGAGGCTGGTGTTAGGAAACGAGTGCCATCCCCAGTCAGACATTGCCGTCAGGGGCACACCAGCCTCATATTCAAAAGGGTAGCTTTGCAGTCCTGTAACGTCAACAGTTGTAGCAAAATGTCCGTTACCAACGGTGAGTGAAGCCAGCGGGTCGGCCTTGGTGATAACGGGATTGTTTCGTCCAGTAACGGCCTGGCGATTAATAGGTTTCATTACATTGTCTGTAGTAAGCCCCATTTGCTCCATCTCCAACGAAGCCCAGATAAACGGACCGATACCCTTGGCGTCGTTGTCTCGTATCTGTTCAGAGATATAGTAGTTGTACGAGCCGTCGCGACGCTTGTTCTCCTTGGCTTGCGCCTTGGGATTGATGCGTTTCAGGGCGGCTTCCACCTCAGGGCTGATACCGGGGCCAAGGCCTGCCACAGCGCAGCAATGGGTTAGCGAGATGGTCTCGTCGTCGTTAACCTTGATGAAATTGTTGATGATACCGCGATAGGCCTTGATGCCAGCATCGCGATATTTTGTGCCAACGTAACCCTTTCTGTAGGCTTTCAGCAGGGCGTAGGTAAACATAGCCGAGCAGGTGCTCTCCAGATAATTGCCCTCGCGGCCTGGCGAGTCCATCACCTGATACCATACGCCCGACTGCCTGTCTTGCCATTTCAGAATGGCGTCGAAGTCTTTCTGAAGCAGTTCGATGAGTTCGTTGCGACGTGCATAGTCGGCAGGCACAGCATCCAGCACCTCAATGAGTGCCATTGTGTACCATCCCTGAGCACGTCCCCAGCAATGCTGACTCAAGCCCGTTTCCTTGTCGGCCCAGAACATATTCCTGTTTTCGTCGTAGGCATGACGGTTGAGGCCCGTCACGGGGTCTATGGTGCGATTATAAGTAATGCTCAGTTGGTCAACGGCATCATCGTAGATACGGGTTACGGCTTTAGGGTTCTTCTCCGTGATGGGAGCTGTCAGACAGCGATAGGGCAAGCCCATGAAAATACCGTCGAGCCACACCTGATAGGCGTAGATGGCTTTGTGCCAGTACACCTTATCTACCACCGTGCGGGGCTGTTCTTGCAGTTGCTTCATCAGCGTCTGCATGGCAATGAGATTTTTCTTCTCAGGCAATTGCTGGTACATGCGGGTTACGAAATGGCCTGTGCGGATATTATCTAGGTTATAGTCCTTGATGTTGTAGCCGCGAATCTCACCCTGCTCGTTGATCATCGTGTCGGTGTAGAGCTTGCAATAGTCAAATATCTCTTGTCCACCATAGCGCAGGTAGGTGTCGAGCATACCCTCCAGTTCGATACCCATCACGTAGCTCCACTTCGGGCGAGTGGAAAAGTCCAGCAGATACGACTTCGGATAGCGCTTCATCTCTGAGCGGGTCATCCATTCAGAATAATGCTTGTAGGGATTCTTCATTAGCGAGAGTCCACCATTCACGTAGAGCTTGTCGAATGTGATGTTGCGTGTCTTTCCCGTGATGGTATTACCCTGCTTTACACCGTTGAAATGGCAGTTCCTTACGGTGATGTCGTTAACGAAGGTGTCCTCGTCCAAACCAATAATCTGGACACCATATTTTGATTTCTCACAGGTCACGTTCTCCATTAGCACGTTGCGCACCGTGGGATAGTTGCCTCGACAACAGATTTCGTTGTGCTCGTAGTCAAGGTTGATTTTCAGCACGCTCTCGCCACACTGACCTACCTTTACGTCCTTCACGTAGATATCTTCGATGATACCGCCTCGACAAGAATTGGTTTTGATGCGCAGCACACGGTCAAGGTTCGGCGAATCCATCACGCAATCGTGAGCAAAGATATTCTTCGCACCACCACTAATTTCTGAACCTATCACCACGCCGCCATGACCGTTCTTCATCTCACAGTTACGGATAATGATGTTTTGCGAGGGCATCGCACGCTCTCGTCCATCGCGGTTGCGTCCGCTCTTGATGGCAATACAGTCGTCACCGGTGTTGAAGAAACAGTTTTCTATGAGCACGCGGTCGCACGACTCAGGGTCGCATCCGTCGCCGTTAGGACCGTCATTATTTATATGTACGCCACGAACAGTGATATCCTGCGATTTTAGGGGGTGAATCACCCAGAAAGGTGAGTCGAGCAGCGTCACGTCCTCTATCAGGATGCGCTGACACTGGGTGAAGTTCACCAACTGGGGGCGCAGTCCGTCTTTCTGTCCGAAGGTACGCTCCTTTGTGGGGCGTCCTTTCTCGTCAATCATAGGCACCCCGTCTTCACCGTTCTTCAACAGACGAGGACGAGCCTCATTCTTCTGGGCTATCATGCCAGGCTTCCATCCGAATTTCTCGGCACCACACCAAGGCCACCAGGTATCCTTCGAACCACCGCCGTCAATGGTACCCTTACCCGTGATGGCAATATCGGTCTGCTGGAAGGCGTAGATGCAAGGCGAGAGGTTATAACAGTCGAGCCCCTCCCATGAAGTCTCCACGATAGGGTAGAGCTCCGGCTGGAACACGAACTTCAGCACAGCACCCTCCTGAATTTCCAGGTTTACGTAACTTTTCAGGTGGATAGCACCCGTTTTGAAAGTCATGTTGGCAGGCACAACTACCTTACCGCCGCCCTTCTTCGAACATTTGTCAATAGCCTTTTGTATAGCCTTTTGATTATCTGTGGCTGGAGCATTTGTCTTTGCGCCACATTTCGTAATCAGTATTGTAGATTTTCCGAGTGTGGGGTGTTGGATGCTTTGCTCTATGGATTGATACAATTTCTCATCCCAATCGATAGCCATACATAACGAAGGGAATAGTATCACGATAATTGTTAGAATCAGTTTCTTTGTTTTGTTCATTTTAATAGTCTTAGTTTTTTCGCTGCAAAGATACGAAAATTATTCAGTATCTCCAAATTATTGCTTTGTGATGAAGCCCAAACATTGTCTTTGGTACTTCAGATATATGCAGTCAAGATGATGATCTGCTGAAATGCCTGATATTAGGAAAGGGCGTGGACCTTGATATTTTTCTATGTGGTTAACGTCTATTACAAAAGCATCTACCCCTTCTTCGTATGCTTGACTCTGTTCTATAGAAACTTCTTTCCATATCTGAAGGTTAGGCGCAATGTCGGATGTCAGTGTGCGTCGAAGGTTTTTAATATAGATGGGCGATTCTTGACCGCAGAACAATATGGTGTTGAGGTGGAATTGTACTACGCGGGTAATGATATTTTGAGGCATCTCATCTTTGAATGCACAAATATATGCTTTTGATTGAGGGCTTATATCGCTTGCCCTATCAGGAATAATGCCAGCAAAAGAAGGTAACATCGGAAACGTCTCCGATGTTACCTTATAATAAATATTGTAGCTTGTCTGTGTATTCATAACAAAATACAAATGAGACGGTACATGTATTAGTACTCAAATGTACCGAATTCGCTCTTGATAGTCAGAGAACGTGGACCTTCCTCAATATGTCCAACAATCTGAGCATCAATATTGAATGACTTTGACAGTTCAATAACCTTCTCAGCCATCTCAGGGCGTACGTAGATTTCCATACGATGTCCCATGTTGAATACCTGATACATCTCCTTCCAGTCGGTGCCAGAGCACTCGTGGATAGCACGGAAGAGTGGGGGAACAGGGAACATGTTGTCCTTGATGACCTTGCAGTTCTCGTTTACGAAATGCAAGACCTTTGTCTGAGCACCACCAGTGCAATGTACCATACCATGAATCTCAGGACGCATCTCGTCAAGCAAGCGCTTAATGACAGGAGCATAGGTACGGGTGGGTGAGAGTACTAACTGTCCGGCATCAACAGGTGCCCCTTCAACAGCATCTGTCAGTTGATACTTACCGCTGTAAACTAACTCATTGGGTACAGCGTGGTCAAAACTCTCAGGATATTTCTCTGCTAAGTACTTCGCGAATACATCATGACGGGCTGAGGTCAAGCCATTACTTCCCATACCACCGTTGTAGCGCTTCTCGTAAGTAGCCTGACCGGTAGATGAGAGTCCTACGATGACATCACCTGGACGGATGTTGGCATTGTCAATCACATCGCTACGCTTCATACGGCAGGTAACAGTAGAGTCAACGATAATCGTACGAACGAGGTCGCCTACATCTGCAGTCTCACCACCTGTAGGATAGATGCCAATACCCATCTCACGGAGCTCAGCTAACAATTCGTCTGTGCCATTGATGATAGCCGAGATAACCTCGCCTGGTACCAGCATCTTATTTCTTCCGATGGTGCTTGATACCAAGATGTTATCTACAGCACCTACACAGAGCAGGTCGTCGGTATTCATCACGATAGCATCCTGAGCGATTCCTTTCCATACAGAGAGGTCGCCTGTCTCTTTCCAATACATGTATGCCAGGCTTGACTTTGTGCCAGCTCCGTCGGCATGCATGATGTTACAATACTCTGGGTCGCCTCCAAGTATATCTGGAATAATCTTGCAGAATGCTTGTGGATAAAGACCCTTGTCGATGTTCTTGATAGCTGCGTGAACGTCTTCCTTAGCGGCACTAACGCCACGCATCATATAGCGGTTATCAATCATTTCTATTCTTGATTATCTATTATTCTTACGTTTAGAAAGAAACCTTGGGAGCTTTCTCTGCACCAGCTTCAGCCTCAAACTTGTTCATCTTCTCGAATCCGAACATACCAGCCAGTAAGTTGCTGGGGAAACGACGAATCTTAACGTTGTAGTCCTGAATAGCCTTGTTGGCTTTGTTGCGCTCCTCGTTGATACGATTCTCAGTACCTTCCAGTTGTACTTGCAATTCACGGAAGTTCTCATTAGCCTTCAATTCGGGATAAGCCTCGCCTACAGCAATGAGTCGTCCCAGAGCACTGCTTAATTCACCCTGAGCCTTTTGGAATTCCTCAATGTTGTCAGCATCCAACGTGATACTCGTTGCTTTGGCGCGTGCATTAACAACACTCTCAAACGTCTCTTTCTCATGAGCAGCATAGCCCTTGACCACTTCCACAAGGTTAGGAATCAGGTCGGCACGACGCTGGTAGGCCGACTGTACGTTAGCCAACGCTGTCGTAGCTGTCTCTTCTTCAGTTACCATACCATTGTAAGTGCCTTTTACCCACAAGAAGATAACGATAGCAGCAACTGCTATTCCAATAAGAATCAGATGATTTTTCTTCATAATACTTACCTTTATTAGTTGTTTTTATTTGATGTTTCTTTGTATTACCAACTTGATGTGGCACCACCGCCACCGCTGCTTCCTCCGCTGAAGCCACCTCCGAAGCTACCGCCTCCGAAGCTACCGCCTCCGAAGCCACCACCAAAGCCTCCGCCTCTGCTTCTGCCACCTCCGCTTAGGATACTTCCTGCCACGTAGCCAGCAGCAAGTGCTGAGCCGTTGTTTACAAACGGATTCTTCGTCAGCATACCGTTGTAGTAGTTCTTCATATTCCATCCGTGACGATGAGAAGCAAACATATATATGCCAAACCATACGGCAAGCAGGAAAAAGTAGAGAGCTGGCAGTACATCGTCTGTGTCATCATCACTATTAGCATTACTGCTTATTCCTGTCATCACAGGTAGTTCCTTGCCTTGTAGCAAGTTATAGATAGCTTCTGTGTAATAAATCAGTCCGCTGTCTGGCATTTCCGCCTTCATACTAGGAATCAGATAGCGCTCCTGAAATCTGAAGGCTTCTGCGTCTGTCAGGTCGGCTTCCAACGAACGACCAGTATGCGAACGGAACAGATGGTCATCGTAAGCCAGTACCATCACCAGTCCTCGGTCGTTCTTTCCTACCTTATATATATCAAAGATATCCTGTGCAAAGCGGAAGATATCTCCGTTTTCTACACGACTGACGATAGCCAGAACGGATTCAATGCCAAGCGAGTCGTCCATCTTCTTCAGTTGGGCATCCAGACGTCTTACGGTCTCTTCCGACACGATGCTGTCAGGATTTGACACATAGCGCCTGCCATCTGTGAGGTGGGGCATAGGTATCGTTTTCGCATTCCAAACTCTTTCCTCGTGAGCCTTTTGAATTTGTTCTGTGGGTGCTTGGGCCTGCTGATCCTTTTCGTCCAAACTTACCAAAGCTTCCGAACAAGCACCTAAGAGACAAATAACGCCTGCTACCATAACCACTTTCCAGTAGCGTGCCCACCATTGGTTATCTTTCTTGGTATCGTGCCATTCTTTAATAATTGCGTTGGCTTCACGATTATAGTCAGACTTCGTAATGTTGTATTTCGCTTCGTAGGTTTTCAGGCTGTTTTTGCCATAACTCTTTTCTGCTTTATATTCCTTTTGCAGGCTTTTCACCTGTTGATTAAAACGGCTGGCACAACCTTTCAGTCTGGCACGCGTATTGTCCAGCAATTGCTGCGTAGTCCCTTTGCCCTTTTTGTCCCCCAGTATTCCAACTGTAACAATAAGGCCAAAGATGGCAATATACATCTCAAAGATGGTCCAACTCGTTTCCATTCCTCTTCTTATTCCTCTTTACCGTTCCAGAACTCCCATGAAGCGAAGGCCTGTAGTAGTAGCATCTCCAGTCCGTTCTTCACGCTAGCACCCCGTTCGGCTCCCATTTTCATGAACAGCGTCTCATCGGGGTTGTAAATCAGGTCATAAAGAATATTCTTCTCGTCCATTGCCTCGTATGGTAAAAGCGGACATTCTTCTGTCTTGGGGAACATACCGATAGGAGTACAATTTACAATGACATTGTATTCTTTAACGACATCAGGGGTAATGTCCTCGTAGCAGATGGTTTCCGGACGACGATAGCGACTCACGAATACCGTCTCCAGTCCCAAAGACTTCAGTCCGTAGTCAATAGCTTTCGACGCGCCTCCTGTGCCCAAAATGAGTGCCTTTTTATGATAAGGCTCCAGCATGGGCTCAATGCTTTGTGTGAAACCGATGACGTCAGAGTTGAAGCCTTTCAATTTGATGTCTTTCCCTTCGTGGGTGACTCTGATTACATTGACAGCACCGATAGCACGGGCTTCAGGACTAATCTGATCCAGAAACTCCATCACTTTCTGCTTGTAGGGAATCGTCACGTTGAGTCCTTTCAGCTCAGGATTAGAGTCAAGCACTTCTGCCAGTGCATCAATGGATGGAATCTCGAAGTTCATGTACTTGGCATTGATTCCCTCGTCAGCAAACTTCTGGTTGAAGTAGTTGATGGAGAACGAATGTCCTAGTGGGTAGCCTATAAGTCCGTACTTGTCCATAGTCTAATTTTTATTTGGTTGCGAAATACATTGTGCAGATGCCGAATGTGAGCCGTTTAAAGGAGGCATCCTTGAAGCCTGCCTTGCTCAGGATGTCCTGCATCCGTTCGCCCTGAGGGAAAGCTTCGATGGTCTTTGTAAGATACGAATAAGCGCTGGTGTCTTTGGATATCAAACGTCCGTAGACAGGCAGCACTGTATGAGAGTAGATATGGAAGAGTTGTTTCATGGGGAAACTGACAGGCGTGGTGAGTTCCACGATGCTAAGATGTCCGCCAGGCTTCAGCACGCGATACATCTCACTCAGTCCCTTATCCAGATTGGCAAAGTTGCGAATGCCGAATGCTGCTGTGATGGCATCGAAGGTATCGTCAGCGTAGCTCAGATTCAGACAGTCTTCTTTGGCAAAAGAGATGGTGTCTTGCAGTCCTAGCTGTTTCACTTTCCTTCGGCCTATCTCCATCATCCCCTCGCTGATGTCGGCGCCTATCAATTTCTTGGGCCGTAGCATCTGAGCCGACAAGATGGCAAAGTCGCCCGTCCCCGTAGCGATGTCGAGCATCGTTTGGGGCTTGTGGGGCGCTAGTTGCCTGATGGCCTTCTTTCGCCATCCCTTGTCGATATCCCACGAGAGACGGTGGTTCAGCGTGTCGTAGGTGGGAGCGATGTTATCAAACATCTGCTCCACCTGCTGCGCTTTCTCACCCTCGTGATAGGGGGTTATCCCTTCCTGTTTATACATTTTTCATTGTTTGTTGCGACTCAGTCACAACATGCTTTATTTTCTGTTCTTCAACCACTCGCTGACGTTCTTTTCGATACGAGCTGCAATGTCGCCAGTCTCAGTAGCCTTGTCGAACTTTGTACCAGTGATGTGCTCGTAGAGCTCGATGTAGCGCTCAGAAACGCTCTCAGCATACTCGTCTGTAATCTCAGGCATCGTCTGTCCAGGCTCGTTCATGAAGTTGTGCTCAATGAGCCACTGGCGTACGAACTCCTTTGACAGCTGCTTCTGAGGCTCGCCCTTTGCCAACTTCTCCTCATAGCCCTCAGCATAGAAATAGCGACTTGAGTCTGGGGTGTGAATCTCGTCAATGAGGTACACCTTACCATCGCGCTTACCAAATTCATACTTCGTGTCAACGAGAATCAAACCACGCTTAGCGGCAATCTCCTGTCCGCGAGCAAAAATCTTGCGGGTGTAGTCCTCCATGATGGCATAGTCCTCAGCAGAAACAATACCCTGAGCAATGATTTCTTCCTTCGAGATGTTCATGTCGTGACCCTCGTCGGCCTTCGTTGTAGGCGTGATGATGGGCTCTGGGAAACGCTCGTTCTCCTTCATGCCATCGGGCAACTTAACGCCACAAATCTCGCGACAGCCGTTCTTATACTCACGCCAAGCAGAACCGGTGAGAATAGAGCGGATAATCATTTCTACACGGAATCCCTCACACTTCAGACCTACGGTTACCATGGGGTCTGGGGTAGCCAGTTTCCAGTTAGGGCAGATGTCGGTTGTAGCATCCAGGAACTGGGCTGCAATCTGGTTCAAAACCTGTCCTTTGAAGGGGATACCCTTTGGCAGAACCACGTCAAAAGCCGAGATACGGTCGGTGGCCACCATGACCATCAGGTCATCGTTGATGTTGTACACGTCACGGACTTTTCCGTGGTAAACGCTCTTTTGTCCTTCAAAGTTGAAGTCAGTCTTTGTTAATGCTTTCATTGTTGTTATATTCTTTGTCGTAATCTTCGTATGCATTGACGATGCGAGTCACCAGTTTATGGCGCACGATGTCCTTTCCATTCAGATTTACCACACCGATGCCCTCTACATTGTTTAATATATGCAGGGCCTCTATGAGTCCGCTTTTCTGAGAGCGGGGCAGGTCAATCTGTGTCATATCGCCTGTGATAATCATCTTGGTGTTCCATCCCATGCGGGTCAGGAACATGCGTATCTGGGCTGGGGTAGTGTTCTGTGCTTCGTCTAGGATGACCACCGCGTCGCTTAGTGTTCGACCTCGCATAAAAGCCAGTGGTGCTATCTGAATCACGTGTTTCTCCATCATGTCCTGCAGCTTTACCTGAGGAATCATATCTTCCAGCGCATCGTAGAGTGGCTGTAGGTATGGGTCTATCTTATCCTTCATGTCGCCAGGCAAGAATCCAAGCTTCTCGCCAGCCTCAACTGCAGGGCGACTCAGAATGATTTTCTTTGCTGTTTTCTCTTTTAAGGCTTTAACTGCCAAAGCTATAGAGAGGTAGGTCTTGCCCGTTCCTGCAGGTCCTACGGCAAACACCATATCGTTCTGTTCGTAGGCTTCAATCAGACGCTGCTGGTTCTCGCTGCGTGCTTTGATTGGTCGACCAGAGATAGAATAAACGACGACATCCTTGGGTACTTCTGTATGTGTGCGCTTACCTTTGACGATGTCAAGGATATCCTCTTCGGTAATAAAATTAAACTTCAAGACGTGTTGGCGCATCTTCTCTGTGCTCTCTTCGAAAGCAGCCATCTGCTCTTCATCGCCCATTATTCGTATTACATTATCTCGAGCAATAATGCGCAGTTTGGGATATAGTGCACGTAACATCTGTAAATGCACGTTTCCAACCCCCATAAACATGACAGGGTCAATATCTTCTAATACAAGATGTTTCTCTATCAAAACAATCTAAATGGTTTATTTTGGGTGCAAAGTTACAATTTTTTTTGGAATCACTCTATCAAAATGGAATATTTTGTATAAAGCAATAGGTAATTAGAATGGCATAGGGCCATTTGATGGCGGTGGGATTGGCATTCCTCCGCCAAAAGGATCGTAATCATCGGGTAGGGGTGTGTTCATCTGACCATCACCATTAACTTTAGAACTGATAATCTCCCCTCCATTTTGTGGCTGGTGTGCTTCCAGGCGTCCTTCCTCAGGATTTTCGAAACGTGTGAATTCACCACGGAACGTAAGAAGTACATCTCCTGTGGCACCCTTACGATGCTTTGCAATAATGATTTCAGCCATACCGTGCAGGTCACGACCTTTGTCATCCTGGAATATTCTGTAGTATTCAGGACGATGTACAAACAATACCATATCCGCATCCTGCTCAATAGCACCTGATTCACGAAGGTCGCTCAACTGTGGTCGTTTGCCTTCTAATCCTTCACGGTTTTCAACACCACGGTTTAGCTGTGATAGGGCTAAGATAGGTATGTCAAGTTCCTTAGCAAGTCCTTTTAATGAACGGCTGATAGTAGAGACTTCCTCTTGACGGCTTGAGAATCTCATACCATTGGCATTCATCAGCTGCAAGTAGTCAATCATGATAATCTTGACACCGTGCTCGCGTACCAGTCGGCGTGCCTTCGTACGCAGTTCAAATACAGAAAGACCAGGTGTGTCGTCTACATATAATGGCGCACCTAACAGGTTGTTTATTCGTTTGTCCAACCTGTCCCATTCATCCGGCTGTAATTGTCCGTTAAGAATTTTCTTACTGTCAATCTCACAAGCGTTGGAAATCAAACGGTTGACCAACTGCTGATTAGACATTTCGAGCGAGAAGAAAGCCATTGGCACTTGGTTATCGGCAGCGATGTTCTTAGCCATAGACAAAGCAAAGGCGGTCTTACCCATGGCAGGGCGCCCTGCGATGATAACAAGATCAGAAGGCTGCCAGCCACTTGTTTTGTCGTCCAATCCATGATAACCACTGGAGATACCGGTTAGTCCGTCTTTGTTCTTTGCAGCCTCCTGTATTACTTTAACGGCTTGAGCTACTACAGGATCAATTTGTGTGTAGTCTTTCTTTAGATTCTTCTGTGAAATCTCAAACAATGATCCTTCAGCCTGTTGCATCAGTTCATCTACGTTGATGGTTTCATCAAAAGCCTTAGTCTCAACGTCACTTGCAAACTGAATAAGCTGTCGGGCCAGGTATTTCTGCGCTACGATGCGTGAGTGATAGTCAATATGAGCCGATGATACCACGTGCGACGATATATCAGCAATATATGCAGGGCCTCCCACCTCTTCCAATTGGCCTGTTTTTGACAGTTGGTCAACAACGGTCAGTACATCAACAGGTTGTTCATTCATTGAGAGTTGCTGAATAGCCTCGTAGATAATCTTATTACGAGGTTCATAGAAACTCTCTGGTTTTAGGATTTCGCAAACGATGGAATATGCGTCTTTATCGACCAGCAGGGCACCTATTACGGCACGTTCTACTTCTGGTGCCTGTGGCTGAAGATGGGCATAGTTTTTATCTACAGGTTGTTGCTGTCGAGGTTGTCTGCGTCGTGGTGTATTTTGTTCTGCCATATTTTATGTTTATTTGGTGTGCAAAGTTACAATATTTTCCTAAGTTAGAAAAGAACTAATACGTTAAAGAAATTAAAGAATTTCCGATATGAAAAAATATATAGTGTAGATTAAACTTTTATTATACCATTGCGTCAAACGTTCAGAAAAAACAATAAACCAATATAAATCATGAAGCGATTTTTACTTCTGATGGCCGTTACACTTTCGGCCCTATCAATTCAAGCACAGCGAACGATTACAGGTAAGGTGGTAGATGAGACTAACGAAGCCGTTATCCAGGCTACGGTATCGTTGCTCAAAGCCGACAGCACTTCTGTAGCTCATGCTGTTACAAATATGAATGGACAGTATACACTTACAGCACCTGCAGATGGAAAGTACTTAGTACGTATTACATATGTTGGCTATAAGCCGATTGTATCTAATGTTACTATGGCAGGAAAACCATTGAATTTGGGTACTAAGTCAATGACTGTAAATGCTGTGATGCTGAAAGGAACCACAGTTGTGAAGAATATGGCTCGTGTTTATTCTAAGGGTGATACCGTTATATATAATGCGGGCGCGTATAAAACTCCAGAAGGCTCAGTGGTGGAAGAACTAGTGAAGCGTCTACCTGGCGCACAGGTTTCTGATGATGGTACTATCACTATTAATGGAAAGACGGTGAAAAAGATTAAGGTAGATGGTAAGGAGTTTATGACTGGCGACACACAGACAGCCATGAAGAATCTGCCAACAAGTATTGTGGAGCGCATTAAGACTTATGATGAGAAGAGCGACCTGAGTCGTATTACTGGTATTGACGATGGTAATGAGACAACGGTGCTCGATTTCGGATTGAAGGCAGGCATGAACCGTGGTATGTTCGCAAATGTGGATGCTGGTGTTGGTACGGAGAAGCGTTACACAAGCCGCGCATTTGGCGCTATTATGAAAGACAATACACGCATCATGTCTATGCTCAATGCCAACAACGTCAATGATATGGGCTTTGGTGGCGGCGGTTTTGGCGGTCGTTTTGGCGGTGGTGGCCGAAGTGGCTTGCAAGCTTCTAAGATGGCTATGGTGAACTTGAACTATGAGAAGACTGATGTTATTCTGCTTGACGGTTCTATAACTTGGAACCATCGTAATGGTGATACCTGGTCGCGCACTTCGTCTGAGAACTTCATGAACCCTGCCGGCCGCTTCTCTGAGTCTTCAAGCCAGAGCTACACTCGTTCTAATAGCTGGAGTGCTCAAGGACGTATTGAGTGGACACCAGATACTGCATGGAATATCAGCATGCGTCCCACATGGAGCTATAACACCAATGACGGACAGTCGAGATCTGAATCTGGTACATTCACAGATAATCCCTATGATTATGTGTCTTCTGCTGATAATGTTGCTGACATGGTTGCTAATATGCTTGGTATCGACAAGACCACCGTTGTCAATGACCGTTTCAATGGTGGCATGAACTATAGCGATTCTAAACGTATAGGAACTACCTTGCAGATTAATCGTAAACTGAGCAATACGGGTAGAAATATTACTTTGAGGGCTACGGCCAACTATAGCAAAACTAATTCACAGCAGTTCTCAAGTAGTCTTGTAGATCTGTATAAATTAGCTACTGGTGACTCAACCTATCAGACCAACCGTTACAATGTGGCACCTCAGAAGAACTATGACTACAGTCTTCAGGCTACCTATAGCGAGCCTATAGCAAGAGCCACTTTCCTGCAGTTCAGCTATCAGTTCCAGTATAGCTATACGAATAGTGAGCGCAATACCTATGATTTCTGGAAACATAATGATCCTACTTGTCAGTATGACATGAGAGGCTTGTATCCTAGTTATCGTGACTGGAATTCTATCTTTGATAAGCTTGGTGGTCACAGCTATACGGAGTTTCTTGATGATGATTTGAGCCGCTACTCAAACTACAAGAACTATACACATACCGCTGAGGTGATGCTGCGATTTATCCGTGAGAAGTTCGACTTCAATATTGGTGTGCAGATTAAACCTCAGATGTCGAAGTTCCATCAGGACTATCTTGGTAACAAGATCGATACCACTCGTACTGTGGTGAACTGGAGTCCTACTGCCAACCTGCGCTATCGCATTGGTGACCGCGGTCAGTTGCGTTTGGAATACCGTGGTAACAGCAGTCAGCCTTCAATGACCGATCTGCTTGAGATAAAGGATAATACCGACCCTCTGAGTATCCGTACTGGTAACTCGGGCTTGAAGCCTTCGTTTACCCAAAGATTAAATTTGCGATTCAATAATTATATTGAGAGTCACTCACAGTTTATCAATGCCAACCTGAACTTCTCTACCACTAGTAATAGCATCGCACAAAAAACAGAGTATATTGCGGAAACTGGTGGTACAAAGTCGCAACCTGTGAATATCAACGGACAGTGGAGTGCAGGTGGTAGCGTGATGTACAACGTAGCTCTTGATACACTGGGCTATTTCAATGTGAATACTGAGACAGGTGTGAACTACAACAATAACGTGGGTTACTTTTATGATGGTACAAGTCTGACTACAACGAAGTCAACCACCAAGGCAACGACTCTGCGTGAGCGTCTGGGCTTTGCCTATCGCAATGACTGGTTTGAGGTGGAACTCAACGGTAGCGTGAATTATAACCATAACTCGAATGCCCTTCAGGCTAATTCAAACTTGAATACATGGACCTTCAACTATGGTTTCAATACAACCATCAATGCACCTTGGGGCACGCAGTTTACAACAAACTTGGGAATGGCTAGCCGTCGTGGTTTTGCCGATGCTGCTGCCAACACCGATGAGCTGATTTGGAATGCGCAGATTGCACAGAGCTTCCTGCAAGGCAAACCTCTCTCGGTACGCTTGGAGTTCTATGATATTCTGCAACAGCAATCCAACATCTCGCGTATGGTCAGTGCCTTCTCGCGTAGTGATATCGAGTACAACGCCATTACCAGCTACGTGATGCTGCGTGTGAACTATCGTCTGAACCTCTTTGGAACCAAGGCCTCTCGTCAGCAGATGCGTGGCATGGGTGGCGCTATGGGGCCTGGCATGGGCGGCTTTGGCGGCGGTCGTGGAGGTAATCGTGGCGGCGGAAACTTCGGTGGAGGTCGTGGTGGCTTTGGTGGAGCAGGAAGATTTTGATATCACAACACATAATTACCATATATTTTAACCATTACTCAAGGAGGCTCTCGGTATTCATATCGAGAGCCTTTTATTTCGGCATGAAATTTGCTGTATGGTTAATAAAAAGAAAGGAGAAAAACGATTATGGCATTCATTGATTATTATAAGATTTTGGGGGTCGATAAGAGCATTGCTCAGAAGGATGTGAAGAAGGCTTATCTGAAACGCGCTAAGCAGTTTCATCCTGATTTGCATCCTGATGATCCAAAGGCTAAGGCGAAGTTTCAGGCTTTGAACGAGGCCTATGACGTGATTGGTGATCCAGAGAAACGAAAGAAATATGACCAATATGGTGAACAATGGAAGCAAGCCGACGCTTTTGGTGGCGGAGGCGGTGCTGGTGGCTTTGGCGGTTTCTCACAAGGCTCTGGTGGCGGTTCGCCGTTTGAGGGTTTCGACTTTTCTGGCTTTACAGGAAGCGGAGCTGGTGGCTTTAGCTCATTCTTTGAAAATTTGTTTGGCGGTGGTGGTATGCGAGGTAGAGCTGGTGGTTTCAGCCAACAGCCACGTGAGACTCAAGCCAGTGTCAATATAGATATGTATACAGCTTTGTTGGGTGGTGATGTCATCGTGACAGTACCCGATGGCGGAAAGCTTCGACTGAAACTAAAACCAGGTACGCAGCCTGGCACAAAAGTGAGGCTGCGTGGAAAGGGTAGGGATGGTGCTGATTTGATTATTACCTATCAAGTGACGCTGCCCACAAACTTGAGCCCGCGTCAACAGGATTTGCTCAGACAGATGCAGCAAGGATAAACTGCTCGGCTCGCTCAAGATCTTCTGGGGTGTCAATACCAACGGTCTCAACATCCGTCAGACCTACCTTGATACGATAACCGTTTTGCAACCAACGTAACTGCTCCAAACTCTCGGCCAGTTCCAGAGGGCTTTGGGGCAGTTTTGTTATTTCTGCCAATACGTTGCGGCGGTAGGCATAGAGTCCTATGTGCTTCAGGTAGGGGAAATGTAGAAGCCAATCCGACTGTTCCTTGCCTCTGACGTATGGTATGACGCTGCGGCTGAAATACATGGCGTAGCCATTAACATCACAAACAATCTTAGGTGAGTTGGGGTTTTCAACAGCTTCCATCGACTCAAAGGGCTTTCCTAGGGTAGCTATCTGCGTCTGAGGATCATCGAAGAGGTGTTTTATGGTCTCCAGTTGCGACTTCTGGATGAATGGTTCGTCGCCTTGAACATTGATGATTACGTCAGCATCGGTCTGTAGCTTTTGGGCTGCTTCCTCGATACGGTCTGTGCCACTCTTATGGTCATTGCGAGTCATGACGGCACGACCTCCAAAACTCTCTACGGCTTTGAAGATACGTTCGTCGTCGGTAGCCACGTAGGCCTCACCTAAAACGCTTACAACTTGTTCATAAACTCTCTGGATGACAGGTTTGCCGCCCAGCACTGCGAGCGGTTTTCCTGGAAAGCGCGTTGATGCATAACGCGCAGGGATGATACCAATGAATTTCATTTGCTTTGCTAAATTTTGACGCAAAGTTACAAATATTTCTTAATAAATGGTTTGAATCGTATAAAAATCTTGTGCGTTTACTTTTTTTTTCTTACCTTTGGAGTGTAAAAACAAGACATCAATGAAAATTACGAACTATATATTATCTTTTCTCTTACTAACTATTCCTGTGTCTGTTGATGCTCAGAAAATCACATTGGGCACTTGTGTTACCAAAGACGGAGGCGACTATAACGGCGAGATGGTGGCAGGAAAACCGCATGGTAAGGGAAAGACAAAATGGAAGAACGGAAATCTGTATGAAGGAGAATATGTCAAGGGAAAGCGTGAAGGTCAAGGCATATTCACCTTTACTGATGGCGAGCGATATGAAGGACAATGGATGCAAGATCATCAGCATGGTCAGGGTACCTATTATTTCCAGAATAATAATAAATATGTAGGCCTGTGGTTTAAGGATTATCAGCAGGGCTATGGTGTGATGTACTATTTCAACGGTGACACCTATAAGGGAAACTGGCATGAGGATAAACGCAATGGTAAAGGTAAGTATGTGTATGCCAGTGGCGCCTACTATGATGGCGAGTGGAAAGACGACATGAAGAACGGTCGTGGAAAACATGGCTGGGCTGATGGCTCGACTTATGACGGTGAGTGGCATAATAATCAGCGCAACGGGAAAGGTATCTTCAAGTACTCAAGTGGCGATGTCTATGTAGGCCAGTGGCAAAATGACGTACAGCACGGAAAGGGTGTCTATCGCTTCCAAAATGGTGATATCTACGAAGGTGACTATGCCAACGGACAGCGTACGGGAAATGGTATTGTAAAGTTTGCCAACGGTGACAGATACAATGGTCAGTTCCTGAATGGTGATCGTCATGGAAATGGTACTGTTCAATGGGCTAATGGCAACACTTACGCAGGTCAGTGGAAGAACGATCAGCCTAATGGTCGCGGCAAGTTGACTACGAAGGCTGGTGATGTCGTTGAGGGACAGTTTAAGAATGGTCAGCCCGATGGTGAGTGTATCGGTCATCTGGCCGACGGTTCGAAGTTTAAGGCTCAATATAAGAATGGAATGCGACATGGAGCAGCCATCGAGGAAGACAAAGATGGCAAACGCATAGAATGCAGTTATGATAATGGTAAACGCAACGGCCCGTTTGTAGAGAAAGACCGCAACGGAGCTATCGTGGCTCAGGGCACCTATAATAACGGCTATCGTAAAACAGATAAATAAACCACTTTATAACTATACATTATGATTATCGACACACTTGACAATTTGAGCAAATATGTTGGAATGAATCCCCTGTTTGCTGATGTGGTAGAGTTTCTGAAGAAGAACGACCTGAACGCGATGGAGGCCGGTAAGTATCCCATCAAGGACAAAGACCTCTTTGTCAATATTGCTATTGCCAAAGGCAAGGCCCCCGATGAGGCTGTGCTTGAGACTCATGTCAAGATGATAGACATCCAGATTCCTCTCGACGGTCCTGAGACCTATGGCTATACCCCTTTGTGCCGCCTGCCAGAGGTAGAGTATAATGCTGAGAAGGATATCACGAAGTATCCTGACCTGATGGCAGAAAGCTTCATTGACTGTCAGCCTGGTATGTTTGCCATCTTCTTCCCGCAAGATGGTCATGCTCCCTGTATCTCTATGGCACCAGAGATTAAGAAAGCTATCTTTAAAGTAAAAGCATAAAAAATAAAGCAAGCATTATGGCAACGACAAAAAAATCCGAAAAGAAATCTGTTGAGCAGCCTAAGCATATAGGCCTCGTACAGAATGACTCCTGGCTGGAACCCTTTGAGGACGCCATCCGTGGACGTCATGATCATGCCGTGTGGAAACTGAATCAGTTGACTAACAACGGAAAGAAATCACTGAAGGACTTCGCATCCGGACATCTATATTTCGGATTGCATAAGCAGCTGCGTGGATGGGTGTTCCGTGAGTGGGCTCCTAATGCTACTGAGATTTACCTGATAGGTGATTTCAATAACTGGCAGGAGGACGAGAAATATAAGTGCAAACGCATTGAGGGTACAGGTAACTGGGAACTGAAACTGCGTGAGCGCGACCTGAAGCACGGACAGCTTTACAAGATGAAGGTGAAGTGGAACGGTGGCGAAGGTGAGCGCATTCCTGCTTGGTGCAACCGTGTGGTTCAGGACGAGGAAACCAAGATATTCTCGGCTCAGGTGTGGAATCCTGCTAAGAAATATGACTTCAAGAAGCAGAACTTCAAACCCAAGAAAAACCCGCTGCTCATCTATGAGTGCCACGTAGGAATGGGACAGGATGCAGAGAAGGTAGGCACCTATAACGAGTTCCGTGAGAACGTGTTGCCGCGTGTTATCAAGGATGGTTATAACTGCATCCAGGTGATGGCTATTCAGGAGCATCCCTATTATGGCTCGTTCGGCTATCACGTCTCGTCATTCTTCGCTCCCAGCAGCCGTTTCGGTACGCCTGAGGAACTGAAGCAACTCATCGATGAGGCTCATAAGAACGGCGTTGCTGTCATCATGGATATCGTGCATAGTCATGCTGTGAAGAACGAGGTCGAGGGTTTGGGTAATCTGGCTGGCGATCCTAATCAGTTCTTCTATCCTGGCGATCGTCATGAGCATCCGGCTTGGGACTCGCTCTGCTTCGACTATGGCAAGGACGATGTGATGCACTTCCTGCTCTCCAACTGCCGTTACTGGTTGGAAGAGTTCCAGTTCGACGGATTCCGCTTCGATGGTGTCACCTCCATGCTCTACTACAGTCACGGACTGGGTGAGGCTTTCTGTGGATATGGCGATTATTTCAACGGTCACGAGGATGATAATGCTATCTGCTATCTGACGCTGGCAAACAAACTAATTCACGAGGTGAACCCCAATGCTATTACCATAGCAGAGGAAGTGAGCGGTATGCCGGGCTTGGCTGCTAAGTTCGAGGACGGCGGCTTTGGCTTCGACTATCGTATGGCAATGAACATCCCCGATTACTGGATTAAGACCATTAAGGAACAGCCTGACGAGAACTGGAAGCCTTCAAGCATTTTCTGGGAAGTAAAGAATCGTCGTCCTGACGAGAAGACCATCTCGTATTGCGAGAGTCACGATCAGGCTCTGGTAGGCGACAAGACCATTATCTTCCGTCTCATTGACGCAGATATGTACTGGCACTTCGCCAAGAAAGATGTCAACGGCGTGGCTGAGCGCGGCATTGCCCTGCATAAGATGATTCGTCTGGTTACCGCAGCTGCCATCAATGGTGGCTATCTGAACTTCATGGGTAATGAGTTTGGTCATCCCGAATGGATTGACTTCCCACGCGAAGGTAATGGCTGGAGCTATAAGTATGCCCGCCGTCAGTGGAATTTGGTTGACAACAAGGATCTGTGCTATCATTGGTTGGGCGACTTCGACCGCGAGATGCTGAAAGTCATCAAGACGGTACGCAACTTCCAGGATAAGCCCGTTGTTGAGATATGGCATAACGATGGCGATCAGGTGCTGGCATTTATGCGAGGCGACCTACTCTTCGTATTCAATTTCTCGCCCACGCAATCGTTTACCGATTATGGTTTCCTTGTTCCTACGGGCAGCTATGATGTTGTATTGAATACTGACTCGAAGGATTTTGGTGGCTTTGGATTCGCAGACGATTCTGTGACTCATTTCACTAATTATGATCCTCTATACGTAAAAGACCATAAGGAGTGGCTGAAACTCTATATTCCAGCCCGCTCGGCTGTGGTTCTTAAGAAAAATTGATGAACGATCAGAATTTCTCAAAGCATGATGGCACCATCACCACAAAGGTGGTGTGTGCCATTTCTTTCATACTATTTTCGTTTTTTTGGCTCTATGGGTTTCAGGCCGATGCATTAACTGTTGCCCAGCATGTATTAAGTCAAGGCGTCACTCATTACGACAAAGTTGTTGGTACTATTATTATAATGGTGGTACTAATAGCTATTCAGTTTATTATTGCTCATATTGTAAGAATTCCGCGCCGCACTTATGCTTTGAGCTATTTTCCCTCGTTGCTCATTCTTGCCACTATCTCAGATTTTGTAGTCGATGACAATTACGACGTGTCTGTATCTTTGTGGTATTGGCTTTTTCCATTGTTGTTGATTCTGTGGGGCGTATGTGTTTGGCTAGCGCGTCAGGTGTTGCCTTTTGCGAATAATCAAAGACAATATGTAGGTGTGATGTCTACCCGTACGTGGCTCAATCTGTTGCAGATGATTGCAATGATGCTGCTTGTTGCGTTGCTAAGCAACACCAATTCCGTTTACCTGAACAGTGCACACGCTGAGGTAGCCCTGAAGGAAAACGATGTTGATGAGGCTATCAGGGTAGGAGAGAAGTCGCTTGAAACCAATGAGAGACTCACGATGCTCCGTGCTTTTGCGCTGTCTAAGAAGGGCGTCTTACCTGATGAATTGTTCTCTTATCCCGTCAAGGGAACCTCTCAGTCAATCCTCCCTATGACCGTAAAGCCATTGATGTTTCCAGAAGACTCTATTTGGAAACATTTGGGTGCAAAGCCGCATTCGCTGATGCCTACAGAACATTTCTATGAAATCTTGGAACGTGACTCGCTGGCAACCCCCGCAGTAGCTGATTACCGTCTATGTGGTTATTTGGTGGATCGTAATTTGGATGCCTTTGT
The DNA here is from genome assembly GCA_964539705.1 of uncultured Prevotella sp. Taxonomy (GTDB): domain Bacteria; phylum Bacteroidota; class Bacteroidia; order Bacteroidales; family Bacteroidaceae; genus Prevotella. Next base: position 22,971 of record CAZIKA010000018.1, read on the forward strand.
CAAGATGCTTCCTTCATATTATACGATTGCTGACACATTGCCTTTGCCTCGTCATTATCGTGAAGCCTTGATACTCTATAAGCATCAGTCAAAAGCCCCGCAGATAGCATACAGCGATTCTTTGCTCGACGAGCAATGGGCTACCTTGCAGCAGTTGAAATCTGATTATAAGTTGGATACAGAGCGCCATTACCAAATCTTCCGCACTTTCCAGCATTCCTATTGGTACTATTACTTCTATTAAGTCGTCACGAATAGAGCAGGCATCTCCTCAGGGAGGAACAGGCAGTTCGAAGGGGAGGAACAGGCAGTTCCTCGGTCTCGATTAGGCAGCTCTTCGTTTGCACGTAGCAACCAAAACGAAAACAGGCTATTTACGGATTGTAAATAGCCTGTTTTGATGTGTTAAATGGCCTACTTAGAGGTGCTAAGTGGCCTAGTTAGGATTGCTTATTCGATGACTACGAGAGCATCGTCTTCCATTACGCTCTCACCAACCTTTACGCAGATAGCAGTTACCTTACCTGCTTTCTCTGCCTGCAGATTGTTTGCCATCTTCATGGCTTCGAGCACGATAACGGTATCGCCAACCTGAACCTCGTCGCCTACAGCCACTTTGATATCGGTGATGACGCCAGGCAGGGGAGCCTTGATGGCGTTGTTCTTGTTGACGGCAGCCTTGTTGGCAGCGGGTTCGTCGGAAGCGGATTCTGCAGTTGCAGCGGGTTTACCCAGCACGGGCTTTTTCTTCTCAGGCTCAGCTTCTTTCTCCATCTCCACTTTATACGCTTCACCATTGACGGTAACGGTAACGATGTTTTCCTCAATGTCACCAATGGCAACCTCGTACTTCGTTCCGTTGATAGTATACTTGTATTCTTTCATTTCATTTGTGATTTAGGGATGTACTGTCATTGTCTGGGCATAGCCGTTCCACTGGGTGGCGTGCTCGGCTATCGTGATGATGCCGGGCTCCACGTCGTGGACGTTATTGCCAAGATGCTCGTGAAGAGCCATAGCGATGGCAGCATATACTTCATTCTTGTTCATAATTGTCAATTTTCAATCTTCAATCTTCAATCTTCAATTACATAGGAATATTTCCATGCTTCTTAGCAGGCAGGGCGTCACGCTTGGTAGCAAGCTGAGCCAGACCGCGACAGATGCGGAAACGGGTGTTGCGTGGCTCGATGACATCGTCGATATAGCCGAACTTGGCTGCCTGATAAGGATTAGCAAAGAGCTCGTTGTACTCTTCCTCCTTCTCAGCGATGAATGCCTTCACGTCTTCACCAGCCTCCTTCTTAGCCTTAGCTTCCTTAGCGTAGAGCACAGCAGCAGCACCAGATGCACCCATCACGGCAATCTCGGCTGAAGGCCAAGCGTAGTTCAGGTCGGTATGGAGCTGCTTAGAACCCATCACGATGTGTGAACCGCCGTATGACTTACGCAGGGTGACGGTGATCTTGGGTACTGTAGCCTCACCGTAAGCATAGAGCAACTGTGCTCCGTGCAGGATGACGGCATTGTACTCCTGACCTGTACCAGGCAGGAAGCCAGGAACGTCGACGAATGAAACGATAGGAATATTGAAGGCGTCGCAGAAACGTACGAAGCGAGCACCCTTACGTGAAGCGTTCACGTCGAGCACACCAGCGTAGCAGCTAGGCTGATTAGCCACGATACCTACGCTCTGACCATTGAAGCGTGCGAAACCAACGATGATGTTCTTGGCAAACTTAGGCTGTACCTCAAAGAACTCACCATCGTCAACAACGGCACCGATTACCTTATACATATCGTATGCCTCGTTGGGGTTCTCAGGGATAATCTCGTTCAGGCTGTCCTCCATACGGTTGATGGGGTCGGTGCACTGCTTACGAGGAGCCAGCTCCATGTTGTTTGAAGGAATATACGAGAGCAGGGTCTTAATCATCTGCAGACCCTCTTCCTCGGTCTTAGCGGTGAAATGGGTTACACCAGACTTCGTAGCGTGAACGCTGGCACCACCCAGATGCTCTTGGTCGATATCCTCGCCAGTAACGGTCTTCACCACCTTAGGACCAGTGAGGAACATATATGATGTGCCTTCCATCATCAGGGTGAAGTCAGTCAGAGCGGGGCTGTAAACAGAACCACCGGCGCAGGGACCGAAGATACCGCTAATCTGAGGAATCACACCTGATGCCAGGATGTTGCGCTCGAAGATCTCTGCGAAGCCTGCCAGAGAGTTGATACCCTCCTGGATACGTGCACCACCTGAATCGTTAATACCGATCACGGGAGCGCCCATCTTCATTGCCATATCCATCACCTTGCAGATCTTCTGGCTCATGGTCTCAGAGAGAGAACCGGCATGAACGGTGAAGTCCTGTGCAAAGATGTAAACCAGGCGGCCGTCAATAGTACCGCTACCAGCTACGACACCATCGCCCAGGAACTGCTTCTTCTCCATACCGAAGTTATGGCAACGGTGCTCCTTAAACATGTCGTATTCCTCGAACGAACCTGGATCGAGAATCATGTCAATACGCTCACGGGCAGTATACTTTCCACGCTCGTGCTGCTTCTGAATAGCTTTCTCACCACCACCGAGACG
>CAZIKA010000019.1:0-1267 GCA_964539705.1 uncultured Prevotella sp.
GCGTGGCTGCATTCCTGGGCTATTACTTTGGTAGTCAGGGGAAAAGAGTGCTGGAGGAAAAGATTGTGACGCTGACATCGGAACGTGATGTGCAGAAAGCAAATGCAGAGAATGCCGTGAAGCAGCAGGAAGTCCAAAAGTCTTTCTACGAACAGCAGATGGCAGAGCAGAAGGCTTCGTTTGAGCAACGGCTCAATCAGGTTAAAGAGGCTCACGAGGGCCAGGTGGCAGCCTTGAAGGAAGCGCATCAAGGTCAGATAGAGGCTTTGAAGCAGATGACGGAGGAACAGGTGAAGAGTCAGCTGGACCTGATTCGTGAGCAGATGCAGACCACCTCAGAGAAGGTGCTGAAGCAGCGTCAGGAAGAACTGGGGGTGCAGAACAAGGAACAGGTGTCGAAGATTATCGACCCCCTGCAGAGAAGTCTGAAGGATATGCAGGAAGCGCTTGACAAGACGAAGGAACAACAGACTGAGGCGCTGACCCGACTCGACGAGACCATCAAGATTAATATGCAGAAGAGTATCGCTATCGGGGAGACGGCTGATCGGTTGACACGAGCTCTGACAGGCGAGGTAAAGGTGCAGGGCAACTTCGGAGAACTGAAACTGAAACAGCTGTTGGAAGATCTGGAACTGAAGGAGGGCGAGCAGTTTGATACGCAGGAGACGCTGAAGGACAAAGGCGGTAAAGGGCTGAAAGGTGATGACGGAAAGGGACTGATACCTGACTTTATCCTGCATTTCCCCAATAACCGTCATGTGGTGGTAGATTCTAAGATGTCGCTCACGGATTATGAGCGTTATATGAATGCGGAAGACGGAACGCCTGAGAAGAGCGAATTCCTGAAGGCTCATATTGCCAGCGTGAGGGCACAGGTGAAACGCTTGGCGAAGAAAGAATACACCAAATACCTGCCCGATGGTTATAACCGTCTGAACTTTGCGATTATGTATGTGCCTATCGAGGGCGCGCTGAACCTCGCTCTGCTGAATGATGCCACGCTGTGGCGTGAGGCCTATGACGAGGGCGTGATGATACTGGGTCCGCAGACGATGTATATGAACCTGCGTGTGCTGGAGATGATGTGGACACAGGTGCGCCAGTTGAGTAATCAGCAGGCCATGATGGATGCTGCCAACAGCGTGATAGACCGCGTGCAGGACTTCGGCATGAGGTTCATGGATGTGGAGTCGAGCATGAACGATACCCTGAAGAAGATGACGCGCCTGAAGATTACCACCGCCGACAGCGGTCCTAGCATCAT
>CAZIKA010000019.1:1367-13657 GCA_964539705.1 uncultured Prevotella sp.
GACAGGAGTGAAGGAGTGGAGGAGTGACAGACATTAGTTCGTACGTCTTATGAATATAACGGGGGCAATGCAATAATTGCTCCTGTTTTTCGTTATAATAGAGGTTTACATGCGTTAGAAAGAGCTTGAAACGACTATTATATGTGTTGTCGCTGCTGATTCTTGGCATCATGGCTTTTGCCGCCATTCCCCAGCAGGATGATGACGATAAAGATAAGAAGGCCAAACCAAAGGCACAGCCAAAGGCCTTGGCGGTCGAGGATGAGAGTATCCCCGACTCATTGGTGCATTCTCGCTGGCGCATCCAAAAGACTTCCCCTCTGCTGATTGCCGATGTAGACTCCAGTGCCCTTGACCTGCGAATGCCAGATAACGTGAAGCAGGAGGTGATCTACAACGATTCGCTGAACCTCTATTATATTGGTTCAAAGATTGGCGATTCCTATCTGAACGCCCCCATCATGATGACTCCTGACGAGTATATGCGCTGGAGCGAGCGCAAGGCCCGTCAGCAGTTCTTCCGTGTGAAAGATGCTGAGAATGCCAAGTCGAAGGGTAAGGATAAGTTCGACTTTACGGATATGCACTTCGACCTGGGTCCGGCAGAGAAGATATTCGGTCCTGGTGGTGTGCGTGTGAAGACTCAGGGTACGGCAGAGTTGAAGGTGGGAGCTACGATGAAGGATATCGAGAACCCCTCGCTGCCTATCCGAAACCGTAAGACTACATCGTTTGATTTCGACGAGAAGGTAAACCTGAGCGTCAATGGTAAGGTGGGCGATAAGGTGAACATGAACCTGAACTACAACACCGATGCGACGTTTGACTTCGACACGAAGAACATCAAACTGAAATACGAAGGCAAAGAAGACGAGATTATCAAGCTGGTGGAGGCAGGTAATGTGACCTTCCCTTCGAACAACTCGTTGGTACATGGTGCATCGAGCCTCTTCGGTATCCGCACCGACCTGCAGTTTGGTAAGTTGAAACTGCAGACTGTGGTGTCTCAGAAGAAGTCCACCTCGAAGAGCGTGTCCAGCAAAGGCGGCACACAGACCACTCCCTTTGAGATTGATGTGGCCGACTACGAGGAGAACCGCCACTTCTTCCTCTCGCAGTATTTCCGACTGATTTACGATCAAGCAATGTCGACCCTTCCAAACCTCACCACAGGTATCAAGATCAACCGTGTGGAGGTGTGGGTTACGAATAAGTCGGGTACTACGTCTAACTCCCGTAACATCGTGGCTTTCAGTGAACTGGGTGAGAACACCTATCTCTCGAACCCCCGCTGGTCGGCAACGGGAATGCCCGTACCCAGCAACCAGGCAAACGATATCTACTCTACCTTGGTGCAAAACATTGATTCTGCTTCACGCACGGTAGATCAAGTTACTATGAAACTTGAAAGCTTAGACCGTGTGACAGGTGGTGTGGACTATGAGAAGCTGGCCAGCGCACGTCTGTTGAGCTCTAGTGAATATACGGTGAACACGGCGCTGGGCTTCATCTCTCTGAAGACAGCCCTACAGACAGACCAAGTGCTGGCAGTAGCCTATGAATACACCTACGGCGGACAGACCTACCAGGTGGGTGAGTTCTCTACTGACCTCACGCAGACCGATAAGTGTCTCTTCGTGAAAACACTTAAAAACACTTCTAACAATCCTACGCAGCCCAACTGGCGCCTGATGATGAAAAACGTGTATTATCTGGCGTCGACGGTAGAAAAAGAGAAGTTCCGCTTGGATATTAAATATCAGAGTGACACCACAGGTACTTACCTGTCGTATCTGCCCGAGGAGTCGTTGAAGAGTACCACCCTGCTGAAGGTGATGGGTCTGGATCGTCTGGATGCCAACATGAAGCCCCATAGCAACGGACAGTTTGACTTCGTTCAGGGCTATACCATCAGCAACGGACGTATCTTCCTGCCTGCTGCTGAGCCTTTTGGCGAATACCTGCGTAACTACCTGAACAAGAAAGGTATGGCCAACCTGGCCGACACGTATTGCTTCGACCAGCTCTACGATTCCACAAAGACCATTGCCAAGCAGAATGCCGAGAAGGACAAGTTTATTCTGACAGGTCAGTACAAGGGTACTTCTGCCAACGTCATCTCGCTGGGCGCCTATAACGTGCCCCAAGGCTCTGTAAAGGTTGTCGCTGGTGGTGTGGAATTGCAGGAAGGCTCCGACTATTCTGTGGACTATTCTTTGGGTGAGGTAACCATCCTCAACCAGAGTATCATTGATGCAGGCACCAACGTGAGCGTGTCGCTCGAGGACAACACCAGCTATGGTATGCAGCGCAAGACGATGCTGGGACTGAACTGGCAGTACGACTTCACGAAGAACTTTTCATTGGGTGGTACGGTGATGCACCTTCATGAGCAGGCGCTCACAACGAAGGTGACAATGGGCGATGAACCGCTGAATAACACCATATGGGGACTTAACATGAATTGGAAACAGGAATCTCAGTGGCTCACCAATATGTTGGACCGTCTGCCCTTGTTGCATGTCACGCAGCCCTCACAGATCACCTTCACGGGTGAGTTTGCCCAACTCATTGCGGGTACGGCCAGTGGTACGCAGGATAATGCCTCGTATATCGATGACTTTGAGAATACCAAGGACCTGCGTGACGTGAGCGACCCGAAGGCGTGGGTACTCTCTAGTGTGCCTACGATGTTTGCAGGACATAACGACAAGACAACGGTGAGCAGCGGCTATGACCGTGCTTTGCTGTCTTGGTATACGGTAGACCCTATTTTCACTCGTCGTTCGTCTAGCCTGACACCATCGCATATTAAAAACGACTTGGATCAGTTGTCTAACCATTATGTGCGCGAGGTGTATGTGAAGGAGCTTTATCCTAACCGTGACCAAAGTACCTATAACGGTGCGGTATCAACGTTGCCTGTACTTAATTTGGCTTACTATCCGCAAGAACGCGGACCGTATAATCTTACGCTCGATTATAATAGTGACGGAACACTTCGCAATCCTGCCCAGCGCTGGGGTGGTATGATGCGAAAACTGGAGACCACTGATTTCGAACAGTCTAATATAGAATATGTGGAGTTCTGGCTCCTTGATCCTTTTATCTATACACGTAAGGAGGGGACAGCCAGTCGTCATAGCGGAGACCTCTATATCAACCTTGGTGAGGTATGTGAGGATGTGCTTCGTGATGGTAAGAAGTTCTACGAGAGCGGTATGCCTGTTGACGGTACCTCGTCGTTTGAGACCACACAGTGGGGTAAGATTCCTGTGCAGGCCACACAGACCTATGCCTTCGCTACCACCAGTGGCTCACGTCAGAAGCAGGATGTGGGACTTAACGGTCTGACAGATGAAGAGGAACGTACCTTTGGCGCCTATGCCGACTGGTTGAATAATATCGGTAACGTGGTGCACAACGACTCGCTGCTGCAGGCCTTCCAGCAAGACCCTGCCGGCGATAACTATCATTACTATCGTGGTTCCGACTTCGATGCCCAGCAGACCAGCATCATGGACCGCTATAAGCGTATCAATAACCCCCAAGGTAACTCGCCTGCCAGCGATAACCAGACTGAGGGCTACGATACATCGTACAAGACGGGGCCTGATGTCGAGGATATCAATCAGGACTATACCCTTAATGAATACGAGCGCTATTATCAGTACCACATCCCCATCAGCGATGATGAGTTGCAGGCGTACAACCGCGGAGCCAACTCCGAGAAATCGTTTATCGTTGACCACCGTGACTATAAGGCCAAGTTACGCAATGGTGACTCCACCACCGTGCGCTGGTATCAGTATCGTGTGCCGCTGACGGAGTTTGAGTCGAAGGTGGGTACCATCAACGACTTCACCAGTATCCGCTTCATGCGTATGTTCCTTACAGGCTTCCAGGAGCCTGTGGTGCTGCGCTTCGGTAGTCTTGACCTGGTGCGTGGCGAATGGCGCCGCTATAAGCAGAACCTGCAGACCGCAGCGGGTGCAGAGACGGGCTTGTTGGAGATGAGTGCTGTCAACGTGGAGGAGAATACCGATCGTCAACCTGTTGCTTACGTCTTGCCTCCTGGCATCAGCCGTATGACTGACCCCAGTCAGCCGCAGCTTACAGAGAACAATGAGCAGGCCCTCTGCCTCACGGTGAAGAACCTGTCGCAGGGCGAGTCGAAGGCTGTCTACAAGAACACCAACCTGAACCTGCGTCGCTATAAGCGCCTGCAGATGTTTGTCCACGCTAACCACCTGATTCCCAACACCACACAGTTGGAGGACAATCAGTTGGCGGTGTTCATCCGTCTAGGCTCCGACTATAAGAACAACTACTACGAGTACCTCATCCCGCTGAAACTGACACCTCAGGGTACTTACCGTTGGAATGTGGCTAGCGATCGTGTAAAAGTATGGCCTGAGGAAAATATGCTCGACATCGATATGAGCATCTTTACGAAAGTGAAGAAGAGCCGCAATAAGGCGCGTGCTGCAGGACTCTCCAGCTACTCGCAGCTCTTCTCGGAATACGATCCTGATAAACCTAATAATAAGGTGAGCATTGTGGGCAACCCATCCCTCTCAGAGGTGAAGACGATGATTATTGGTGTGCGCAACCTCAGCACAGGTATGAAGTCGGGCGAAGTGTGGGTCAACGAGATGCGCCTGCGTGAGACCAATAACGAGGGCGGATGGGCGGCATCAGGAGCACTCAATGTGCAGTTGTCCGACTTTGGTAGCGTCAATATGACTGGCCGCTATGTCTCCGATGGTTTCGGCGGCTTGGAGGAGAGCGTGCTGCAGCGTTCTACAGACACCCAGAAAACATATTCAATCACGGCAAATCTCGAACTGGGAAAACTGTTCCCCGACAAGGCGAAGGTTAGTGCTCCCCTTTACTACTCATACTCTAAGGATATTATCAGCCCGAAATACAACCCGCTTGATTCCGATATGGAACTTGACGACGCTCTCGAGTCGGCAGGCAGCAGTCGCGAGCGCGACTCTATTGAGTCGATAGCTGTTACTAAGCATACGTCGCGCAACTTCTCATTAAGCAACGTACGTGTGGATATCAAGAACAAGCGTCACCCTCTGCCTATCGACCCAGCCAACTTCTCGTTCTCCTATAGTCACTCCCATCGTAACACGTCGGGGCAGACCACTGTCTATGAGAATGAAGACCAGTGGCGCGGATCGGTGAACTACTCCTATTCGCCTGTCTATAAGACGTGGGAACCGTTCAAGAACTCGAAGAGCAAGTCGAAATGGATGAACTTCCCTAAGGCACTGGGCTTCAACTACCTGCCTCAGAACATCGGCTTCAACTCCGAGATCACTCGTTCTTACTATGAGTTGCAGGAACGTGACCTTGAGAATACCGAGAATCCCAGTCTGCCGCTTACCTTCAGTCAGCAGTTCCTATGGAACCGTGACTTTACCCTGCGCTGGGATTTTACCAAGAACCTGCACATGACCTTCCAGAGTGCCACCCACGCAGAGATTGAGGAACCCTATACGCCAGTGAACAAAGACCTCTATCCTGATCGCTATCAGGCGTGGAAGGACTCCGTGTGGACCAGTATCCTGCATTGGGGTACGCCGCTTGACTATCAACAGTCGTTCTCGTTGTCCTATCAGGTGCCTATCGACAAGCTTCCCATCTTCGACTGGCTGAAGATGGATGCCTCGTTCAAGTCATCGTACTCCTGGCTGCGTGGCACTGATATGGAGGATGGTACCTCGCTGGGCAACACCATCTCCAACAACCGCAATGTTAATGTCAACGGTACGCTGAACATGGAGACGCTCTACAACCACTTCCCCTTCTTGAAGAAGACCAACGAGCGCTTTAAGAAACAGCCAGCGAAGAATATTAAGAAACCAGAGAAGTCAGTTAAGCCTGCACTCCCCAAGGGCGCTGCCGATAAAGCCAAAGACAAGGATGGCGACAAGGCTCAGACCAAAGACCAGAAGGAACTGCCTAAGAATAAGAATACCTTCCAGAAGGAGGTGACGCTGGTGCCCGATAGTCAGATTGTCATTCAGCACGGCAAGAAATCCAAACGCCTGCTCTTCTCAGCTCGCGACAAAAACGGCCGCAAGGTCGATGTAAAATGGAAGACCGTTGATGAGAACAAAATTAAAGTGTGGGCTTCCGACTCCATGCAAGTCAAGCTTTCCGTCACCCCCAAAGAACCGCTAGACAACCAGTGGTGGTACAATAGTGCGCAGCATGCCGCCCATATCCTGACTATGGTGCGTAACATCAATATCAGCTATCGCCATCAGTATGCTATGAACCTGCCTGGCTTCATGCCCAACGTGGGTGATGCCTTTGGACAGCGTACCGGCGGCGTGATGGCACCAGGCCTGGGCTTTGCCTTCGGTCTCACTGGTGACGAGTATATCGAGACGGCACGTAGCAACGGTTGGCTGCTTTGCAACGAAAGTGTGGCAACGCCTGCCACCACATCGTCAACAGAAGACCTCCAGATACGAGCTACGCTGGAGCCCGTTCGCGACTTGAAGATTGACCTCTCGGCTACCCGCACCGTCAATAAGTCGCGCAGCATCCAATTTATGTATGCCGGTTCACCCACCACCCATAGCGGCAGCTTCACCATGACTACCATCTCCATCCGTAGTGCCCTCGAGGGTATGGGCGATGCCAACAACGGCTACCATAGTCGCTCGTTCGATGAGTTCTGTGGTAAGGTGGCCTCTTATCGCGATCGCGTGCAGGCACAGTATCCTTCGCAGAAGGCTGGTGCCAACCCCGTTGACCCCTATAGTGCCGACGTGCTCATCCCTGCCTTCCTCGATACCTATACGCTGGGTGCAGGCGGTTCGCTCGACATATTCCCCACGCTCACCCGTTTGCTGCCCAACTGGACGGTGAAGTACGGCGGTCTGTCGAAACTTCCTTGGATGCGCGACCACTTCAAGAGCTTCAATGTAAACCATTCCTATAAGAGTATATACTCCATAGGCTCCTACGCCTCTTATAGCTCGTGGATGGAGTATATGGGTGACTTGGGCTATGTGCAGGCTGCCGACGGCTCGCTTACCCCTTCGTCACGTTACAACATCTCTACGGTGAGTATCAACGAGGCTTTCTCGCCGCTGCTGGGCGTTGATATGACCTTTAATAATAACCTGACGTGTAAGGTGGAGTATCGTACCACGCGTGTCCTCAACCTCTCGATGACCAGCGTCCAAATCAATGAGTCGCAGTCAAAGGACTGGGTCATTGGCATGGGCTATAAGATAAGTGATTTCAAACTCTTCGGCACAGGTGGAGGCCGTAAGTCGAAGAGCAGCAAGGGTAAAAAGGATGACGACAAGAGCAATTCTAAGCAGACATCCGCGAAAAAGGGTGTGAATCACGATTTGAACACGAGATTCGATGTGTCGTTCCGTCGTCAGGCTGCTATCACCCGCGACATCGCCACTGGCGTCTCTTCAGCCAGCAGTGGTAACAGCGCCCTGAAAATCTCCCTTCAGGCCGATTACACGATGTCGCGTATGCTGACCCTCACCGCCTACTACGACCGTCAGACCAACACGCCGCTGCTATCCTCCAGTAGCTATCCCACCACCACACAGGACTTCGGCGTATCCTTGAAGTTCTCGCTCACGAGATAAAATAAACCGAAATCCATCGCGGGCGATGGTGAGAGGGTAAAATGAACGGTGGCTTACTCCTCTTGTAAAGGGGCTTTCTTGAGCTGTTCCAGGGCTCTGCATAGTTGGTCGGGGCAGGAGGTTGGCTTGACGCCGCAACGGATGCCGTTAAGGCGTGGTAATACATCGTCAATCTTCTGGCCTCGCACCAGTTGGCTGATTCCCTGCAGGTTGCCGTTGCAACCGCCTAGAAAGAATACTTGCTGAATAACGTCGTGTTCGTCGGCAGTGACGTCAATTAACTTTGAACATGTGCCGTAAGTCTGATACTGTATGTGTTTTGTTTTCATTGTCAAAAAATGGATTAGGAAAGAGGAAGGGTGAATACGAAGCGGGCACCAGGGGAATAAGTGGTGTCGAGCGTGATATCGCCTCCAAGGCGGCGGGCAATAGAGCGAGCCACGGTAAGGCCGATACCTGTGCCGTCGTAATAATCGTTGAGCTGTACGAATTCCTCGAAGATATGTTCGGCCTCCTCGGGCGGGATGCCGATGCCCGTGTCTTCTATGGTGAAGACGGCATGGGTGTCGGTCTGTGAGACAATAAGTCGCACCGTGCCTTCCGATGCTGGGGCGTTGGGGGCACTGAGGAATTTCTGCGCGTTGTCAAGTAGTAGTACCACGGCGCGTGTGGCCTGTGCCAGATTGGTGTGGAGCATCGTGGCTTCGGCTTCAGGGGCTATCTGCAGGTCGAAGATAACGTTCGGGGCTTCGCTGATACGTGAGTCCTCGGCAGCCTGAGCGGCAATCTGTATGGCTGGCACGTCGTCGTTCTGCTCAATGATGGCTTTGCTTGTGGTATCTGAGAGCTCCAGCATCTTGTTGACAAGTCCGGTAATGCGGTTAGTGTTCTCGTTAATCTGACGGTTAATATCGTTGCGTGTGTCGTCATCGAGCTCCATCCCGGGGGTGGTGATGATCTGTGTGAAACCACTAAGGATATTCAGTGGCGTGCGAATCTCGTGGGATATCTGCTGGATGAAGTTAGTCTTCATCTGCGATGACTCCTTGGCGCGTGCGTTGGCGGTGACGAGTTGGGTGTTGAGGGCCGAAAGTTTCAGGTTACCTTCCTCCAACTTTTGATTTGCTGCCGCTAGTCTTTTCTGGGTTTTGCGACGATGTAAGGTGTAAATCGTGAAAAAGAATGTAAGCAGGGCAAGGATAGCCATCGTACTAATCCATCTGGTGCGTTGCATATCGGCCTGCTGTTGTACAATCTGTGCATCTTTCTGGTTGGTATGGTAGATGGTGGCCAGTTCTGAGGCGGTGTTGTCTTTCTGGTCGGTGATGATGGAATCGAGCACCGAGAGAATGAAGGCACCCATGGCCTGGGCGGAGTCAGTGCGTCCGGCTTGGGCATAAGCCTCGTATTTCGGCAATAGGTACAGTTGGATATTGTCGAGTGTGAGCCCCATACCCCATTGCTTGAGTGCTTGCTCCAGATAGATGTAATTGCGGGCAGCTTCTTTGTATCGCTTGGCCGCTATCAGGTAGTCGGTGGCGTTGATATGGCCTGCAGGTGTCTTTGAATAGTCTGTCTGGAGAAAGGCTTGATAGGCTTTCGCCGCATCCGCTTTGTCGCCTAAGCCCTCACGTGCCACTGCTCGCATAATTTCGATGCGTCCCTGATATTCGTCGAAGTATTCTGAGCGGGCATCAGGCTTCTCGCGGTAAAGGTTTAGCAGCATCTCCGTACGGTCAATCCAATAGATGGCCTCGTCGTATTTGCGGGTGTTGATATAGGCCATGCTGGTATAAACCGTTCCTACGACAGCTTCCTGAAATCCTCTGCTCGTGCTATCTGATTGCCAGCGGTTTACATAGTGTTCTCGTGCTGTTACAAAACTCTCCTTTGCTTCTTCGTCATGGCCTAGGTTCAGCTGACAGCAACCTATATTGTTGAGCAGTATGGCATAGTCGATATCCGATCCGATGCCAGCTTTTTCCATTTTTTCTACGGCAGGAATGGCTATACTGATAGATCCTTCGTAATCGCCCTTTACAAGTAAGATTTCCGACAGACGGCGTGCTGACTTGATGTAGCTTACTTGATCCTGTTCAGAATTGATATTACATTCCAGAGCCTTACGATAACATATCTCGGCCATGTTGTTATTACCTTCGCGGTAATAAGAAACGCCTCGCCAACGGTTGGCATTGAGTGATGAAATATCACCAGACACTTCGAAGCTGTCGGCCAATTCACGTACGCGCTCGTAATCTTTTGCAAGACCTACGTCAAAGATGATACTATCTGCTTTGTTGGCTTTTGCCTCTGCTTGCTCGTGGTTGCTGCATGAGGAAAAAGAGATGCTACCCAAAAGGGTGATGCAGATGATGATATAATGTTTGAATAGACGTTTCATTGTTAATAGCTTTAGCTTTCGGTGGCAAAGATACGAAAAATATGCGTAGAACAAAAAGAATTCATTCTTTTTTTTTACAAAGACCCCTAAACTTGTGAAACATTACTAAATATTTTGGCAGAACAGATTTTTATGTTTACCTTTGCAGATTGAATTTTTGACTTCGATAGAATTGATGAATAATACGACTGGAAATCAGGCACCTATAGGTGTGATATTAGCGGCTGGAATGGCCAAGCGTCTGCGCCCTTTGACCGATGAGCGTCCGAAATGTCTGTTGTCGGTAGGACAGCGCACCCTATTGCAGCGTACGGTGGATAGCATCTTGGATGCAGGGATCAAAGAGTTGGTTGTTGTGACAGGCTATCGTGGTCTGATGATTCGTGACTTCCTGACACAACATTATCCGCAGTTGACCATTCACTTCTTGGATAATGTGGACTATGCCAACAATAACAATATCTTCTCATTATGGATGACGCGTCCTTATACAGATGGACGTGACTTCCTATTGCTGGACAGCGACATCCTGTTTGACCCACAGATAATTCCCTCCGTGCTGAAGGAGGAGGGTAGTGCGTTGGCACTGAACCGTCACGAGTTGGGTGAGGAGGAAATGAAGATTGTAGTCGACGACAACAATAACATCGTAGAGATCAGTAAGACATGCGCTGTCGAGAAGGCTATCGGCGAGAGCGTTGGCATAGAGAAAATGACGGCGGATTACAGCACTGCCCTGTTTAAGGAACTAGAGCAGATGATAGAAAAGGAAGGCCTCATTGATATCTTCTATGAGCGCGCCTTTGAACGACTGATTCCTCAGGGGTATACGTTCCGCGTGGTGGATACCACTCGCCTTTTCTCCATAGAACTGGATACTGTAGAGGATTTTGAGAATGCCAAGAAACTAATTCCAGCGGAATTATATTGAGTTAAGTGTTGTCGGCTTCGCCGATTAAGAATAATAAGAATTTAGAAAAAAAACGATACTATGAATTTTCTTGATAGAAATGAATTTAATTTTGAGCCCAGCCAGAAAGTGGTAGAGGCTATTAAGAATTTCGATCCGAAGGATCTGTGCTTCTATACACGTATTTATGATGAGGGCAAGAAGAGTGTTATCTCTGTGCGCGTAAGCGAGATATACGGTGTGCCAGAGGAACAGGTGCTGCTGACATACGGTGGCGAGGATATGCTGAAGAATGCTATCCATTACTTCTTGTCTATCAATAGTCAGGAGGCTAATGGAACACCTAATACGAAGATCCTTATTCCTGAGTTCTCATGGTGGTATTACAACCGCGTCGCCTCAGAATGTGGCGGAACCTTCGAGATGTATCCCCTGCATGAGAGGGAGGAGACCTTTGCCTACGACATAGACGAGGTTATTGAGTATACCAACCGTGTGCATCCCCGCATGTTGCTGCTGGCCTCTCCTAACAACCCCACAGGAAACGGACTGACACCTGAAGAGACGGCACGTATTATGGAAAATATTCCTTCTGATACGATGGTGCTTATAGATGAGGCATACGCTAGCTTTATTTCAAAAGATACTGCCTATATCGCTCCGTTGGTGAATAAGTATTCAAACCTAATCATCTCACGTACACTCAGTAAGTTCTACGGTTTGCCTGGTCTGCGTTGTGGCTTCGGCTTCATCGGTAAGGGACATGATCAGTTCCTGAGCTATGTGAATAAGTATTTGGGCTACAACCGTTTCTCGGAGGCTGTGGCACTGGCTGCGCTTGATAGCGATGAACACTATCGCCACGTGGCTGATGATATGGAGTGGGGACGCCAGTTGTACAAGAAGGAACTAGGCAACCTGCCTGGCTTCAAGGTGTACAAGAGTGTGGCCAACTTCATTCTCATCAAATATCCTGTGGAAATCAAGGATAAACTGATGGCAGAGTTGAAAGCTCAGGACTACAAGATTAAGTTTATGAGCGATAAGGGGTTGGAGTCGTGCCTGCGTATTACATTGGGTCGCAAGGAGCAGACACAGGTGGTTTGCGACACCATCAAGCGTGTTTATAATAATAAATAAGGTATGAACGAGAAATTCAGAGCGACACTGAAATCATCAGAGACGGAGGACTGGCTTGACTTGCACGTCATCCGTCCTTTCTGTTACTATTGTGCTGTATTCTTTGCGAAGTTGGATGTACATCCTAACACTATTACCATCTGGTCGATGATTATCGGAGCCGCCAGTGCGTGGTTCTTTGCGCAGGGTAGCT
>CAZIKA010000019.1:13757-25050 GCA_964539705.1 uncultured Prevotella sp.
TGGCAGGTTTTGCATGGTTTTTCCCTATCTATATAGCCTTGGTATATCGTTTCTATCTGCACCATGATTTGGAGTTCCAGTGGTTGGGCATCGAGAACAACGAGCAGAACACGCTGATTGCTACAGGTGTGGTGTTCGTGTTGGCTGCTATCTCCGGTCTTTGGGGACTTCAGGGGCAGCAGCGTTTGGCTGACTATTATATCCAGGTGCACCTGTTCTTTCAGAAAGGAGAAAAGGGTAGTGAGTTGGATAACTCTGTCCGCCAGAAGGAGATTTATGAGCAGATGCCCAAGGAAACTCCTTTCTACGAGCGTTGGTTCCAACAGTCTTATATTGAATATACCAAGAAGCAGGAAAACGTAACGCCTGAGTTCCAGAAACTGATGGCAAAGTTGCGCGAGAAATACGGCAGTACGGACAATATCCCTCAGGAGGTTCGTGATGAAGTACGTCGAAACTCATTACCCCTAATGAAATGGAATGGTCTGCTGACCTTTAACTTCCGTGAGTTCTGGTTGTTCTTGTTCTGCCTACTTGACTTCCCCGTTGGCAATTTCCTTTGGGAGATTATCGGTATGGGACTCATTTTCTGGTATGTCAATCACCGCCACGAGACGTTCTGTAAGAAAATAGCGCAATCACTGTAACCCCCATGAAGTGGACTAAGCAGCGACTGAACAATCTCTTCTTTGTCGTTGGTGTCGTAGCCGTTGTGGTCATGATACTGACATTCGACGTGAGTTTTGCCGAACTATGGCAGCACTTGACCCACGCAGGCTATTGGCTGATACCTATCCTAGGTGTCTGGTTGCTGGTCTATGGGTTGAATGCGTTGGCTTGGAAGAGTATCATCAAGAGTTGTTCGGATCCGGGTGAAGGTTCTGGTGACAGAGTGGAGAAAGTGAGCCCGTGGCGTATCTACCGATTGACAATTACGGGATATGCCTTGAATTATGCAACACCTGTTGGTGGATTGGGGGGTGAACCATATCGCATTATGGAATTGTCGAAAAATATCGGCAACCAAAGGGCTACCTCATCGGTTATCCTCTATGCAATGATGCATTTTTTTGCCCATTTCTGGCTGTGGTTTACTTCTATCTTCTTGTATCTTGCACTGGCATTGGTAGACTATGTGCCCATGACACCAGTTATCGGCGCCCTTATGTGTGCAGCCATTGCTTTCTGTTTGGTAGCCTTCTATGTATTCTCCAAAGGCTATAAGCACGGCTTGGTGGTAAAACTGATTCGCTGGATAGGAAAGATTCCTGGACTGAAAGGCTGGAGCTCGCGCTTTCAGGAACGCCATGCGGAGGCTCTGCAGAATATAGACAAGCAAATAGCCTCATTACATAAGCAGGACAAACGCTCGTTTTACTATAGCCTGTTCATGGAATATGCATCGCGTATCGTTCAGAGTTTGGAAATCCTGTTCATGCTTCTGCTTTTTGGTATTGACTGTGGTGGTGGATTCGAGGGATTGTTCTTTACGTTCCTCTATTCTGTATTGATTCTTTCCTTTACCACGTTGGTGGCTAATCTTATTGGCTTTCTCCCTATGCAATTGGGAGTCCAGGAGGGCGGCTTTATGTTGTCAATTGCCTTGATAGGGATGTCTACAAAGCTCGGCAGTGATGTGGACTCGGCCGCCCTTGGTATCTTCGTGAGTATCATTTGTCGTGTGCGTGAGATTATCTGGATTGCTATTGGTATGCTACTCATGAAGATTGATGAGTTGCATCTAGGGCGTAAAGTCGCAATGGTGTTGTTTGCGGTGTTATCAGTTGTGGGGATGTCTTCGTGTAGTCATGATGATGATTCCGATCCTGCTCCTGATCCATGGACAACAGGTAAAGCTGACAGAACAGTGCTGGTTTATATGGCAGGAGAGAATAACCTTACTGCCTACGCTGGCTATCGTTTTTTACAACACGATTTCAATGAGATGTTAGAGGCATCGCGCTCTCTGACGGACAAACAGCGTTTGCTGGTCTTTGTAGATAGTCTAAGTGGAAATGTCAGTGATAGTATACCTAAAGGTACGCCAATAATTGTAGAACTACACGGTGGTCAGGTCTATCCTGTCAAGAGATATCCTAAAGAGTTCTATTCTTGTGACCCTCAAAGATTTCAAGAGGTTCTGCAGACGATGATTGATACGGCCGATGCCGATAGTTATGGGTTGGTGCTTTGGGGACATGCCAGTGGTTGGCTGGTGAGTAACGACTCTATAGCAGAGTCTGTGCGCACAGGTCAGCGTGCTTATGGCTTGGATTACGGAACAGATGGGAAACTGGGTGGCTCAAAGTGGATGAATATTACGCAGATGGCTCGAGCTATAGAAGGCTTGCGAAAGGATTCTGTTGCAAATCCCTTTGTGTTTGAGTTTGTCTTTGCCGACTGCTGTAATATGATGTGTGCCGAGGTAGGCTATGAGTTGCGTAAAGCAACGAAGTATCTGATGGGCTCGCCATCAGAAATTCCTGGCGAGGGAGCACCGTATGATAAGATTGTGCCGATGATGTATGAAAACGACACGGAGAAGTTGTGTCGTGATGTTATTGACACTTATTATGACTATTATCTAGATGCTAGCCAGTATCAGTATTATAATAATAACTGGGGCGATTTGACTGGATACAGTTTGCCTATGTCGGTTATAGAAACACGGTATATGGGTGATCTGGCTGAAGCTACGCGTGACGTGTTGTCCTCCTTTATACCTGACTATCCCCAGTATTATAATCCTTTTGATGAAAACAATCGCATAGGGTTCTATTTCCTAGACAGTAATAATTGTTCTCTTCTTTACGATTTGCGGGCTATCATGAAAGTGTGTCTTCCCGAAGAGCAATTTGAGAAATGGGATGCAGTATATCAGTTAGCTGTACCTTATTACAGAATGTCGATGAGATGGATGACGATATACGGTATTGACAGCTATTTTGATAGATTTATGCAGGATGAGTCTGCCTATGGCTGTCTTAGCGTACATATTCCCCAAAACAGAGGTTTTTACGATACGTACAACAATACCTCCATGCAGTTTGGATGGCATCAGGTCTTGGATTGGAGTCGTTTCGCTTGGTGAAGTTCTATACGGAAAGTAGTGCCTCGTCCTGGTTCTGATTCTTTGACATAGATATGCCCTTTATGGTATTCCTCTACGATGCGCTTAGCCAGTGATAATCCTAAGCCCCATCCTCGTTTCTTGGTCGTAAAGCCTGGACGGAATACGTTCTTGATGTCTTTCTTCTTGATGCCCTTGCCCGTATCCACAATCTCTACGGCTACGATGTCGTCTTCCTCAAGCAGCCATAGGTCAATCTTTCCGCCACCACCTTCCATTGCATCAACAGCATTCTTGCATAGGTTCTCAATGACCCATTCAAACAAAGAGGCATTGATGCGTACGATGACAGAATGGTCGGGGTAGTGCCCTTTGATGCTGATTTTCTGCGAGGTGCGCTTGTCCATATATTCTATTACCCGGTCCAGGACCTCGTTCATTGGCGTTTCTACAGGTTCTGGCATGGAGCCGATTTTCGAGAATCGTTCTGCTATGCGCTCCAATCGCTTGACGTCTTTTGCCATCTCAGGAATCAGAGCATCCTCTGGGTAACTTTCTTTTAATACCTCTACCCATGCCATCAAACTGGAGATGGGCGTACCTAACTGGTGGGCCGTCTCTTTTGATAGTCCTACCCATACCTTGTTCTGCTCAGCACGCTTGGCTGCCAGGATAGCAAAGACAGAGACAATAGCAAACACCATAACAATAGCCAGTGCCCAATAGGGGTAGTAGGTGAGGCGTTTCAGCATGATTGACTCGTCGAAACATACCTGTTGGTAGTCACCTCCGAGCTCTATCTTGATGACATTGCCCGACTGCTTCATGCGATGTGCATATTCGGCAACACTTGCTGTGTCATCGATGTTTCGGTAGTCCATAACGTGGTCTTTCGAATCGAGTACGATGACGGGAATGGTATTGTTGCTTTCCATGACCTGCGTTACCAGCATCAGGTAGGTCATCTCGTCTTCTTGGTTGAGGGCCTCCATTGCTTTGGCCCATACTTCCATTTTACCTTGTTCTTCACGTTGCAGGTCACGCACCAGATAATGTGAAGCCAATAAGGCAGCTACCGCTATCATAATAGCGATGACTACCAGCCAGAATTTCACTCGTCTAGTCTTCTCGGTCCACTGCATTTTTGGGGCGTTTTTATTAGCCGTTATTTCTTTTACTCGGCAAAAATACGTATTTTTAATGAAAAAAAAGCAAGAAAATTATGAAAAAATGAGCGTATTCGAAAAAAAAGTACTAACTTTGCACCCGCTAAAAAAGTGTATATGTGCTACTTAGAGCGATTTGACATTGATTTAAAGGCACTTACGGATGAGGTGACACCCCTTTCGTGGGAGTTAGACGACCAGTATTTTGAGTCGCTTGAAGATGTACAGGTGCAGGGAGGCTCGTTGCATGTGTCGGGGTCTATACGCAAGGCTACCGGCTTTTATGAACTCCTGTTGCATACTGACGGCACAGTTCGTATACCTTGCGACCGCTGTCTGGATATGATGGACCAGCCCATTATGGCCGACCTTCGCCTGATAGTGAAGTTAGGAAGCGAATACCGAGAGGATGATGAGGTCATCACTGTTGACGAGAACGAAGGTGTTCTTCATGTAGCATGGTTCCTCTATGAGTCTATAGCACTGGCGGTACCCATCCAGCACGTTCATCAACCTGGCGATTGTAACGATGCTATGATGCGAGTGCTTGAAGAGCATTCGGCTGCCCGAAGCAGCGATGCGGACGCTAAGGAAATGGACCCTCGATGGGAAGCACTGAAAAATTTAAAAATTTAAAAATTAAATAATTTAAAAAGTTATGGCACATCCTAAAAGAAGACAATCAAACACTCGTACTGCCAAGCGTCGTACTCACGATAAGGCAGTAGCACCTACGCTGGCTGTATGCCCCAACTGTGGCGCTTACTATGTGTACCACACTGTATGCCCCACCTGCGGTTACTATCGCGGCAAGGTTGCTATCAAGATGAACGAAGAGGTTGCTGAGTAATGGGAAAGATTAACGCGATCATCACCGGCGTCGGAGGCTACGTGCCTGACTATGTCCTCACCAACGAGGAGTTGTCACGCATGGTCGACACCAACGATGAATGGATTATGACGCGTGTCGGAATCAAGGAGCGCCGAATCCTCACCGAAGAGGGTCTCGGCACTTCTTATATGGCGCGCAAGGCTGCCAAGCAGTTGATGAAGAAGACGGGCGCCGACCCTGACTCCATCGATGCTGTCATCGTTGCAACTTCAACAGCCGACTATCACTTCCCTTCTACAGCGAGTATCGTTATTGGCAAGTTGGGCCTGAAGAATGCCATGGCATTTGATTTCTGGGCTGCTTGCTGTGGGTTCCTTTATTCTCTTGATGTGGCTTCCTCGATGATTCAGAGTGGTCGCTATAAGAGGATTATCCTGATTGGTGCAGACAAGATGTCGTCTGCTACCGATTATAAGGATCGTAACACCTGTCCGCTATTTGGTGATGGTGCAGCAGCTGTAATGCTTGAAGGTACAGAAGAGGAGAACATCGGACTGATGGACTCTTATCTGCGTACCGATGGTCAGGGACTGCCTTTCCTTCATATGAAGGCTGGTGGTTCTGTAAGCCCTGCCAGTCATTTCACTGTTGATCACCGTATGCACTATTGCTATCAAGAAGGTCGTACTGTGTTCCGTTATGCTGTAACCAATATGAGTGACGACTGCGCTCTCATTGCCCAGCGCAACGGTCTGACTAAGGAGAATATCACTTGGGTGATTCCTCATCAGGCAAACATGCGTATCATTGAGGCAGTGGCAAAGCGTCTGGAAGTTCCTATGGAGCAGGTGATGGTTAATATTGAGCACTTTGGTAATACCTCTGCTGCTACCATTCCCTTGGCACTTTGGGAATATGAGTCAAAACTGAGAAAGGGCGACAATCTTATTATGACAGCCTTTGGTGCAGGTTTCGTTCACGGAGCAAATTATCTCCGCTGGGCTTACGACGGAAAGTAATTCCTTTTATAGACAATAAAAGAGGCGAAGCATTCACATGGAGTGCTTCGTCTCTTTTTATGATGTAACTGTTAATTATTTGTAACAATTATGCCTTTTCGTTTTACTTTCTTTTTCTATTGGCGTCAAACCAACGACAATAATTTATCAACCTATGATTTACTATTATTTATGAAAAAGATTCTTCTTTCATTGATGGCGCTTTCATGTATGACGGCGTCAGCTCAGTTTGGTGCTCCCAGAGGGAACCAGAAAGTAGCTTCAGTAGTTGCCAGTGTTGAGGACTTTAAACCTGCATCTACTAATCAGGACAATAAACAGTATCCTATGGTCAACTCAGAGCGTATGGTACGTGCCCAGATTTCGGCACCTGACGCTAAAGAAGTTGGACTTGATATTGGTGGAAAAATCTACCTGATGACCAAGGATGAGAATGGTGTGTGGACAGGAACTTCTGCTCCTCAGGACGAGGGCTTCCACTATTATCAGTTAAATATTGACGGCGCTTCTGTGCCCGATCCAGGTAGTCTTTACTATTATGGTGCCAGCCGTTGGGGTAGCGGTATTGAGATTCCTTCTGAAGATCAAGACTTCTGGCAGGTAAAGAATGTGCCTCAGGGTTCTGTGAGTGAAGTTTTCTATTATTCTACCTATACAGAGAAGATGCGTCGCTGTCATGTTTATCTGCCCGCAGAGTATTTTACTAATCCCACAAAGAAGTTCCCTGTTCTGTATCTGCAGCATGGTATGGGTGAGAACGAGTACGGATGGGCAGAGCAGGGACATACCGCTCAGATTATGGATAACCTGATTGCCGAGGGTAAGGCTGTGCCATGCATCATTGTAATGGATAATGGCCTGAACACTCGTCGTCCTGGTGAACAGGGTGGCTTCGGAGGCTTTGGCGGTCCCCGTCCACAAGGTGGTCAGCGTCCACAGGGAGCTCCTGGTCAGAGAGGTCCCCGTGGTGGCTTCGGTGGTTTCTCTGAAGGCTTTAAGAATGTGCTCTTCAATGATATCATCCCGATGGTAGAGAAAAACTATCGCGTCATTGCTGATCCTCAGCATCGTGCTTATGCTGGCCTTTCTATGGGTGGTATGCAGGCTCGTGAGATTACGCTTGCTAATCCTGAGAAGTTCGCCTATGTAGGTTCTTTCAGCAGCGGTGCGTGGAATGTTGACCAGGTGAAGGCTTCAGAAGGTTTCACCAAGAACGTAAAACTGCTATTTATGAGTGGTGGTGGCAAGGAAAATATGGGTTGTGAAGAAGCTGCAAAGAAGATTCACGATGAACTTGGTATGAATGCCGTTGGTTATTCTTCTCCAGGCACAGCACACGAGTGGCACACCTGGCGTCGCAGCCTCTATCAGTTTGCACAACTGATATTTAAATAATTAATTGTTTCGATTCTCTGAATCCGGATTGCTTCGTCAGTCCGGATTTTTTTGTGGTGTAAAAGTTTGGCAGTTTCACGAAAAATGCCGATATTTGCAACATAAATCAAAAACACATGAAACATAAGGCCGGATTTGTAAATATTGTGGGCAACCCCAACGTGGGCAAGTCTACATTGATGAACCAGTTGGTGGGCGAGCGTATCTCGATAGCCACATTTAAGGCACAGACCACCCGTCATCGCATCATGGGTATCGTTAATACCGATGATATGCAGATTGTGTTCTCTGACACACCAGGTGTACTGAAACCCAACTATAAGTTGCAGGAGTCAATGCTGGCATTCTCTGAGAGTGCTTTGGCCGATGCCGATGTGTTGCTCTATGTCACTGATGTAGTAGAGAACCCAGAAAAGAACATGGAGTTCTTGGAGAAGGTGCAGAAGATGACCATCCCTGTACTGCTTCTTATCAATAAGATTGACGAGAGCGACCAGAAAACGTTGGGCGACATTGTGGAGAAATGGCATTCGTTGTTGCCCAAAGCAGAGATTCTGCCTATCTCAGCAAAGAACAAGTTTGGCGTGGATATCCTGCTGAAGCGCATCGAAGAGCTATTGCCTGAGAGTCCAGCCTTCTTTGATAAAGACCAACTTACGGACAAACCCGCCCGTTTCTTTGTGTCCGAGATTATCCGCGAGAAAATACTTCTCTTCTACGACAAGGAGATTCCTTACAGCGTAGAGGTGGTGGTAGAGCGTTTCAAGGAAGACGACCGTCAGATTCACATCAATGCCGTCATCTACGTGGAGCGCGACAGTCAGAAGGGTATCATCATCGGTCATCAAGGCGTTGCTTTGAAGAAGGTTTCTACAGAAGCCCGCAAGGCATTGGAGAAATTCTTTGACAAGCATATCTTCCTCGAGGTCTTTGTGAAAGTTGACAAAGACTGGCGCTCATCGCAGCGTGAACTCGATAACTTCGGTTATAACCCTGAATAACTAAAATGAAAGAATGATGAAAAAATTATTGTTATCACTGGTCGTGATGCTGTTAGCTGTTGGAGTAATGGCTCAGCATAGAGAGGGAACGTTTACCGTTCAACCTAAAGTGGGTATGAACATAAGTTCGTTGACAGATGCTGATAAGACAATAGTAGCTCTGAACTTTGGAATGGAGTCAGAGTACATGGTGACCGATAATTTCAGTTTGGCAGCAGGCCTTCATCTGTCGAATCAGGGTGCGAAATATGATGACGGCACCACAAAATATACTGCTGATTTGGATTATGTTAATGTTCCGATAGTCGCTAATGTATATGTTTTGCCAGGACTTGCTGTCAAAGCAGGTGTTCAACTTGGATATAGGACGAATGCCAAGATTAAGACAGATGATGGCACGATGGATATGGATGCTTATTATAAGTTGGCAGGTTTTGTGCTGGGTGAGGATTACAAAATCAGCAAGTTCGACCTCTCTATCCCCGTTGGCATCTCCTACGAATACAACAATATAGTGCTGGATGCCCGTTACAATTGGGGGCTCATCAAGGTTGAGAACTATGGCGATCCCTATTATAACCGCGTATTCCAGTTGACTTTGGGTTATAAGTTCGAACTGGACTTCTAAGGTTCTCTACAGATTAATAGAGCAAAAGCAGACCGGCGAACCCTGCCATAAGAATCATGTGGATAGGGTTCACCTTGTAGACCTTTGTGCCTACGAAGGTAGCTACGAACAGCAATACGCTGATGGAGAATTGCCAAGCGTCTGTGCTGGGCGTAGAAAAGTTCTCCTTGTTGCAGAGCAATAACGTGGCTGCTGCCAGCAGACCTACTACAGCAGGACGCAATCCTGAGAAGACCGACTGTACCACTGGGGTGTTCATGTATTTGATGAACATCTTGGCAATGATAATCATCAGGATAAGCGAGGGCAGCACCAACGCGAAGGTGGCGACACACGAGCCAAGCACAGACATCCCAGTACCCATGCCAGCATTATGGCAAGCCATATACCCGCAATAGGTAGCCGAGTTGATACCGATGGGTCCTGGCGTCATCTGACTGATAGCCACGATATCGGTAAACTGTGTTGTTGAAATCCAATCAGGTACAACCTTTGTCTGGATCAGCGACAGCATACCGTAACCGCCTCCGAAGCCGAAGAGACCGATTTCGAAGAACGTGACAAAGAGTTGTATGTAAAGCCAAAGTGCGTCCATTTATTCCGTAGGTTTAATGTATTTCCCGTAAGCCCAGCCTCCTATTCCTGCTGCCAGGATGATATAGATTGGTGATACGCCCATCAGCCAGATAAGCAATGCGCCTGCAATAGGTATCCAACAATTGACCAATGATATCTTCGCGCTCTTGGCTAGGTTGAATGTTGGTACAGCAATCAGTGCCACCACAGCAGGGCGGATGCCTCGGAAAATGGCTGCCACCACGGGGTTATCCTCAAAACGATGGAAGAACATCGCAATCAGCAGGATAATCAAGAACGAGGGCAGGGCAGTACCCAGCGAGGTAGCCAGCGCACCACGAATTTTCCTCAGTTTATAGCCGATGAAGATGCTGATGTTGATGGCGAAGACGCCAGGACAACTCTGTGCAATAGCGATAAGGTCGAGGAACTCCTCCTTCGACACCCATTGCTTCTTGTTCACCACCTCTTCCTCTATCAAGGGAATCATGGCATATCCACCACCAAGGGTGAATATGCCAATATGAAAGAATGTCTTAAATGAATCCCAGTAAATATTCAATTTTTGAATTCTTTAATTTTTCAATTTTTCTTCCACCCACTTTCTTGCGTTGACAAATGCCTCAATCCAAGGTGTCACCTCGTCGTTGCGGCGGTCAGCGGGATACCATGCATTCTGCCAAGGGAATACGGCACGCTCCAGGTGAGGCATCATGCAGAGATGACGACCATCCTGAGAGCAGATACCTGCTACGTTATAGTCAGAACCGTTAGGATTAGCGGGATAACCAGCGTAGTTGTACTTGGCAATCACGTTGTAAGCGCTCTCTGCCTCAGGCAATGAGAACTTACCCTCTCCGTGAGCTACCCACAGGCCAAGCTTGTTACCGCTCAGTGAGCCGAACATCACAGAGTTGTTCTGAGGAATGCTCAGGCTGATGAACTCACTCTCGAACTTGTGAGAGTCGTTGTGCAACATCTTAGCGCCCTTAGCACCAGTCAATCCGAGTTCCACCATCAACTGACAACCGTTACAGATACCCAGTGAAAGGGTGTCTTTGCGGGCATAGAACTTATCGAGGGCCTCCTTAGCCTTAGGGTTGAAGAGGAAAGCACCAGCCCAACCCTTAGCAGAGCCAAGCACGTCGGAGTTAGAGAAACCACCGCAGAACACAATCATGTTGATGTCCTCGAGGGTCTCACGACCAGAGATTAGGTCGGTCATCATGACATCCTTCACGTCGAAGCCAGCCAGATAGAGGCAGTAAGCCATCTCGCGCTCACCATTGGTTCCCTTTTCACGGATGATAGCTGCCTTAACGCCAGAAGGCTGACGACGGTCAGCAGAGATACCATATTGTGCTAGCGTGCCTGTGAAGTCCTTGTTGAACTTCATCTCCAGAGGCTGCTTCTTATAGTTCTCGAAACGCTCCTTAGCCTTGCCGTTGAAGCTCTGCTTACGATCCAGCAGGTAAGAGGTCTTGTACCAAACATCACGGAGAGCGTCGATATCGAAGGTCAAATCATTGTCGCCAGCCTTTACTACGATGCTGCGGCTGTCCTCAACAGGATAACCAATCTTAGCATAGCCAACGCCCTGCTCCTC
>CAZIKA010000020.1:0-24218 GCA_964539705.1 uncultured Prevotella sp.
ATACGCGAGCTACTGAGCTCTTACGACGACCTATTGCGTTAATTACTTCCATCTCTATTCAATTATTTATACAAGTTAATATCAATAGCCTTTGGCTGCTGTGCCTCGTGCTTGTGTTCTGTTCCCTCATATACATAGAGGTTGTTCAGCAGGCTGCGTCCGAGGGGACCCTTTGGCAGCATACCCTTCACAGCGTGACGGAGAATACGCTCTACACCGAAAGGCTTCTTGCGCAGTTCAGCAGGTGTATTGAAGCGCTGACCACCGGGATAACCAGTGTAACGTGTGTAAACCTTGTCGGTTTCCTTCTTACCGGTGAACTTCACCTTGGCTGCATTGATAATAATGACATTGTCACCGCAATCTACGTGAGGAGTAAAGCTGGGCTTGTACTTACCACGAATCAGTTTAGCGACCTTTGAAGCGAGACGACCTACTACCTGATCAGTAGCATCGATTACGACCCACTCCTTCTTGGCTGTCTCCTTGTTAATCGAGACGGTCTTGTAACTTAAAGTGTTCATTTCTTCGTTTAAATTTACTAAAAAACAGTTTTTTACTTTATAAAGTTTGCATACTGAGCGCCGATTCACAAACCGTGCCATCCGGCCAAAGACAGTCACTATTTACACGACACTCACGGGGAGTCTAAGACCCTCCCCCCAATAATCGGACTGCAAAGGTACTAATAAATTGAGAAACAAAAAGCCCACGTTAGCTATCTGATGCAAATTTTATATTTATTTAACACGTAATGCTAAAAAAAAATCCAGTTCCCCTCTTAGAAGAAAAGGAACTGGAAGTTATTTATATCGAGAAAACGTGTGCCTTATTTGCGCACTACCTTCACATTCTTAACAGTACCATCAGCCATTCGCTCCTGACGAATGAGCAGTCCTTTGGCAGAAGCAGTGGTCTGACGACCCAACATATCATAATAGACCACATTCTTGACATTCTGAGTCAGTGTCTGAACACCAGTCAACATATTATAGTCTACATCATACCAGCCGATAGCACTCTCGCGTGTTTCGCCACCACCAGTATAAATACTCTTCACGCCAATCTTGCTCCAATTCTGCACATCACCGTAGACATAGACAAGATAAGCATTAGCTTCAATGTCCCATTCGTCAGTAAAGGCATAAGGAATGACGGTCATATTCTCTGACAGTTTCTCGTAGTCTGAGGTCTTCAGCACATAAGGCTCTACCACACCGTTTTTGTCGACATACAACTGATAGGACAACTTGGTGCTAAGCAAATAGTTGCCTTCTGTATCCTTCAAAGGCACATTAGGATAAACCATGAAGCCATATTCATCATCATAATCCATGCTAAGGATAGAAGGCGTAGCAGGTGTTGCAACTTTCTCTACGACCTTTGTAATGATAACATTAGAAAATTCGTCGAAAGCATAATTTTTAGTTGTTGTAATAAAGCCCTCTTCAGAAGTAAAGGTTGCCTTCTCCGCATCATAAACGAATGTTGCACCTCCAAAGAAGATCTCCGAATCACCAAGGAACGACTCATAGACACCCATATACTGATTCTCAGGCAAAGTAACAACACCGTTCTCAAGCGTACCCTTTACCCAAGCCTCAGGTACTGACAATGACAGGCCTTGGAAATACACGTCGGTATTATCAAAAGCAACCTGTACTGGATAATCTACATTCTCCTGATAATAAGTGTCACAAGCTTCGAAGTGATATTCTGCAGCCTCAACGCCCTCTGGCAATTCTACCAACTCTGGCATCACAGGCGCGCCCTTATGAATAGTGAACTCTGTATAATATCCCCAAGCATCATAATCTCTGATAGGCTTGGCATTCTCCACAAACAAGATATCCTCAGGAATCTCCAGCACGCCCTCTTCCTGATCAAAGTTAAAAGTAACCGTCTCTGGAAATTCGTCGATATTCTGATCATAATCGTAACGGTTCAACAGCAGGTAACAAGGATAGTTGGTGCCATTGTATTCAAGCGTTCCGTAATACTGAGGCGAAGGTATTGTAATTTTTTTGCCATCAGCGCTCAGAGAGCCCTTGACCCAAGCCTCAGGCAGATAATAGCTAAGTCCTTGGATATACACATCCTGTCCCTTTATACCAATCTGCAGGCTATTGGCCACCTTTTCATAATCATCATCATCATCGCCATACACAAAATAACCCTCCAAGGCCCACTCTTCTGTTTGTACACCTGCGGGCAGTTCTACAAGTACGTCATCAATGACACGTTCCTCAACTTCTTCACCACCTTCACCAATTACAATCTGTTGGATACGAGTCTGCATACCAGTGGTTGAAGGTACCGCCAAAACAATTTCCTTGGCATTACCAGTCCAAACACCTGCCAATCCTTCAATTTTTATCTCACCTACACTGGCATCAAAGGCTGGGCCATCCTTCTTCGATTCTGTAAAAACGAAAGAGATTTTTGTCAAAGGCTCCGTAGAGCTTATAGTCAGCGTATTGCCTGCATACAGACGAACCGATTCACCAGTGCTGTAATATGCAGGGGCGCTACCTCCTTCAGCCTGAGCAAAGGTAGCTGTTACGCCCTCAGCCAGAGTAGCGGTTTCAACATTGGCACCATTCTGATAACCTTGTTTTGCAGCCGTCCATGTTGCATCTACAGCATAAGCCGCAATAGTCATGAAGGCCATCATCAACATAAAAGTAAATTTCTTCATAAGCATTTCTTTATAGTATTATTGAAAATCGGGTACAAAATTACAAAGATTATCTGAAAATAGAATGCTTTTTTGCTATTTTCATGAAAAAATAGTACCTTTGCACCCAAATTATATAATAAGGTATGAATATTGAGACTATAATAAGCCAAGCCGCTGGAGAAGCCGTAAAGGCGCTCTACGGCATGGAGGCAAGTGAAAAGATGCTGCAACTGCAGAAGACACGCAGCGAGTTTGAGGGTAACCTGACGCTGGTGGTATTCCCCTTTGTGAAAGCCGCTAAGAAATCACCCGAGCAAACAGCTCAGGAGATTGGTCAGTATTTGGTCGACAACTGTTCGGCTGTAGAAAAGTTCAATGTAGTAAAAGGATTCTTGAACCTAAGCATTGGCGAGGGTGCTTGGCTGCAATTACTACAGGCCATCGATCAGGACGATTCTTTTGGAATGAAGAAAGCTGACGAGAATTCTCCTCTCGTCATGATTGAATATTCTTCACCCAACACCAACAAGCCCTTGCACTTGGGGCATGTTCGCAACAACCTCTTAGGATGGAGTTTGGCTCAGATTATGGAGGCCAACGGCAATAAGGTGGTAAAGACAAACATCGTTAACGACCGTGGTATTCATATTTGTAAGTCTATGCTGGCTTGGCTGAAGTACGGCAACGGTGAGACACCAGAATCAAGCGGCAAGAAGGGCGACCATCTGATTGGCGACTACTATGTAGCCTTCGATAAGCACTATCGTGAAGAAATCAAGGAGCTCGTAGCTCAGGGCATGGACGAAGAGAAGGCCAAACAAGAGGCTCCGCTGATTAAGGAGGCCCACGAGATGCTGGTGAAATGGGAGAACAACGACCCTGAGGTGCGTGCTCTGTGGGAGAAGATGAACAACTGGGTATATGCCGGTTTCGACGAGACCTATAAGAAGATGGGCGTTGGCTTCGATAAGATCTACTACGAGAGCCAGACATACCTCAAAGGTAAGGCGAAGGTTGAGGAAGGACTCGCCAAAGGTCTCTTCGAGCGCCATGAGGACAACTCGGTATGGGCCGACCTCACCAACGAAGGTCTCGACCAGAAGCTGTTGCTCCGTTCTGACGGCACCTCTGTCTATATGACACAAGATATCGGTACTGCCGAGATGCGTTTCAAGGACTATCCCATCGACAAGATGATTTATGTCGTTGGAAACGAACAGAACTACCACTTCCAGGTGCTCTCTATCCTGCTCGACCGCTTAGGCTTCAAGTGGGGTAAGGAACTCGTACACTTCTCTTACGGTATGGTGGAACTGCCTAACGGTAAGATGAAGAGCCGCGAAGGTACCGTAGTTGATGCCGATGACCTGATGGAACTGATGGTAGAGGATGCCTACAAGACCTCGATGGAACTAGGCAAGTTCGACGATATGACTGAGGAGGAGCGCCGCGAGATTGCCCGCATCGTGGGTATGGGTGCCCTGAAGTACTTCATCCTGAAGGTGGACGCTCGCAAGAATATGCTGTTCAACCCTGAGGAGAGTATCGACTTTAACGGTAACACAGGTCCTTTCATTCAATATACCTACGCTCGTATTCGTAGCATTCTACGCAAGGCTGCTAATCAGAATCCTCAATTCTCAAATCTCAATTCTCAATTGAGCGAGAAGGAGATTGAGCTTATCCAAAAGATGAGCGAGTTTGGTGCAGCTGTAGAGCAGGCCGGCAAGGACTACTCTCCTTCTGGCATTGCCAACTACTGCTACGAGCTGACGAAGGTGTTCAACCAGTTCTATCACGACTTCTCTATTCTCAACGAGCCCGATGAGCAGAAGAAGGCCGTTCGTCTGATGCTGGCTAAGAACGTAGCAAAGATTATCAAGAACGGTATGGGTCTGCTGGGCATCGAAGTGCCTGAGAGAATGTAATGCAGAACCCTCCCGACTATAGACACGACACCGTCCTGCCTTTGCCCCTTGAGGTAAGGGCAGATGCGTGGGCCGTGGATGCAGCTTGCAGCGGCAACCCTGGTCCTATGGAATATCAGGCTATCGACCTGCAGACGGGAGCGCAGGTATTCCACTTTGGCCCCATGAAAGGTACCAACAACATCGGAGAGTTTCTGGCTATTGTACATGCTCTTGCCCTCTGTTGGCAGAAGGGACTGCACGACAAAACCATCTACAGTGACTCCTACAATGCCATTCTGTGGGTCAACAAGCGTCAATGTAAGACAAAATTAGAGCGTACCCCTGAAACGGAGCCGCTCTATCAGATTATCCTGCGTGCCGAGAACTGGCTACGCACCCACAATTTCCGCAATCCCATCATCAAATGGGAGACTCAGAAATGGGGCGAGGTACCAGCCGATTTCGGTAGGAAATAATCACATTACCATCATAATCATGCTGCGCCACGACTTCTGCATCAGACGGGAGTTGTGGCGCTCTTGTTCCACCACTTACCGTCAGGCGAGTATTCGTCTCCACACGAATCTCATCCCAAAGGCCTTGAGCCAAGAACGACTCAAGCGTCTTTCTGCCACCCTCTACGATGAGCGACTGGATATGATGGGCATAAAGCACCTCCATATTCAGCGGATGCTGTCGGTCGATGACCATACGTTTGGGGTTAGGGCCTTCCCATTGACGGACAGTCAGTTGTGGATGCTCACGTTCATCGGTCACACGCCCAACGAGGATGGCATCCTCCTCAGCTCGCAACTTATGTGATAGCATCTGGGTGAAAGGGGTTGATATCTGTAAAGCCTTTCCATTATCATCAATAAAACCGTTTGCCGTCTGTGCCCATTTTAATATAATGTACGGGCGCGAGAGACGATGATAGGTAAAGAACCTGCGATTCAACGCCTTACACTCAGTCTCCAGCACACCTACCGTCACCTCTATGCCGGCATCGCGAAGTTTCTGGATGCCCCTTCCTTGCACCTCTGCGAACTCGTCAATACAGCCCACCACCACACGTTTCACGCCTTTCTTGATGATAAGGTCGGCACAAGGCGGCGTCTTGCCATAATGGGAACAAGGTTCCAATGACACATACATCGTAGACTCCTTTAATAACGGCTCGTTCTCTGCACTCACCGATGCGAAGGCATTCACTTCAGCATGTCCCTGTCCACAACGCACATGATAGCCCTCACCAATAATACGGTTTGATATTTGAGATTTGAGGCTTGAGTTTTTGGGTGCCACAATGACGGCTCCCACCATAGGGTTTGGCTTTGCATTCTGTCTTCCGTTCTGTGCCAGTTGCAGACAGCGCTGCATGTATCTCTCGTCTGTTGTCATCATCGTTTACGTCTTTTCTAACTGCTGCAAAGGTACAGATAAGTCCATAAAACGCCAAATATATTGTCGAGAAACTACACATCGAATCAGTTTCCGCCTAGGAAACTATCGTTTTCTGACGTGGAAAATATTGTTTTCCTACGAGGAAAACATCGTTTTCCGCCCTAGAAAACGCACCTCTGCAGTATTGGCGCCTTCACAAAACATCAAGGAGTCGCCATTCTTTTTCGTACAATTGTTTGGTTCTTTAGATAAAAGAAGCTACCTTTGTAAGCTAAAAACCACAGCAAATGAACTACGAAGAATTCTGGCATAGACTGACACCCATATACGATGCGGACGAGGCGAAAGCTATTGCACGCTTAGTACTTGACGTGCGTTTCGGACTATCGTGGACGGATATCATTTGCGGAAAGACAGATAGCATTTCCGCTGACGAGCAGGATGAGTTGGAACATCTTGTGCAAAGACTAGAGACGGGCGAGCCCGTGCAATATGTGTTGGGTGAGGCAGAATTTGGTGGCAGGACTTTTCATGTAGAGCCAGGCGTTTTGATTCCCAGGCCGGAGACCTACGAGCTATGCCACTGGGTTTGGGAGGAAGGTGGAAAGAGGAAAATGGAAGGAGATTACAACATTCTCGACATCGGCACAGGAAGCGGATGCATTGCCATCACACTAGCAGCAGAAATACCAAATGCACAGGTAACGGCATGGGATATCTCTGACGATGCCCTGCGCATAGCCTCTGAGAATGCCAAACGTACCAATGTTCACGTGTCTTTCGAGAAAGTGGATGTCCTCAATTTTCAATTGTCAATTCTCAATTTTCAATTTGATGTAATCGTCAGCAACCCGCCCTATATATGTAATAAGGAACGCGCAGGAATGGAGCGCAACGTATTGGAGCATGAGCCGGAACTGGCACTCTTTGTGCCTGATGACGATCCGTTGCTTTTCTATCGTGCTATTGCTCGCTATGCCGCAAGAGCTCTCAAACCAAACGGACAACTCTTTTTCGAGATAAACCCGCTATATGCTGACGAGATGCAACAGATGCTATGCGAGGAAGGGTTTTCGCACATTGAGGTCAGAAACGACCAGTTCGGCAAACAAAGATTTACGAAGTCATGTTTATAAAGAAGGAAATGACTGGCCAACAGGCCTACCAGAAACTCACAGACCTGTGTGCCCGCAGCGAACATTGTCAGCAGGAAATGATAGAAAAAATGCGACAATGGGGCGTCAGCGAAGAGGAACAGGCACAGGTGATGGAGCGCCTTGTAAGAGAGCGATACGTAGATGATGAGCGCTTTGCACGTGCATTCATCTACGACAAGATACGCTATAACAAATGGGGACGGCGCAAGGTAGAGCAGGCCCTATGGATGAAACGTATCGATGAACAGATCAGCAAACCCATACTCGATGAGGTAGACGATGAAGAATACCTCAGCATTCTGCGACCCATGCTAAAACAGAAACGCAAGAGCATCAAAGCAAAAAGTGAATACGAACTCACCATGAAGCTTATCAAGTTCGCTTTGGGACGCGGCTTCACAATGGATATCATTAAACAATGCATAGAAGTAGAGGATGAGGACGAGTTTCTGGACTAGTCTCTTGGACTTAATTGCCCCACGAAGGTGTGCTATCTGCGGTGGAAGACTCTCCGCTGAGGAGTCCCTGCTCTGTACCAAGTGCGACACAGAACTGGAAAAAGTTCCATTTCTCCAATCGCCATACGACAATCCTATGGCTCGTCTTTTCTGGGGACAGTTTCCCATTGAAAAGGCCTCAGCCTGGTTCTATTACCGTCCGCATTCCGATCCTAGCAAGATGATCTACGACTTGAAATATCACGGACAGGCCTTACTGGGGGAGGATATCGGCGAACAGTTGGCACTAAGACATCAGCCTACAGGCTTTTTCAACGATATCGATGCCATCATACCCGTCCCCATCACAAGCAAGCGTCATAGGCAAAGAGGCTACAACCAGAGTATGCAGGTAGCTCGCGGCATTAGTCATATCACTCATTTGCCTATCTACGATAAGGTAATTGTGCGTCAACATTTCACACAAAGCCAGACGCATCAAGACAACGTCTGGGAACGTCGCGAGAACGTAAGAGAGGCCTTTCAACTGATTGATGCCGACAAGATCAAAGGCAAGCATCTGCTCATCATCGATGACATCGTAACAACAGGTGCCACCGTCATTGCCTGCGGACAGGAACTGGCGAAAGCTGAGGGAGTTAAGTTGAGTGTCCTCTCTATCGGCTATACAAAAGAGTAAATAATTCATAATTCATAATTCATAATTCATAATTATTTCTTACCTTTGCAGGCAAAAATCAACATAACGTTATGGATATCAAGAAACAATTCGCTCAAAAGCTGATGGACATCAAAGCCATCAAGTTGCAACCCAACGACCCTTTCACATGGGCCAGTGGATGGAAATCACCTATTTACACTGACAATCGCAAGACCCTGGGTCATCCCAGCCTGCGCTCGTTCGTGAAGTTGGAGCTCTGTCACGTCATTCAGGAGCAGTTTCCTGAGGCCGAAGCTGTAGCTGGCGTTGCCACAGGTGCCATTGCACAGGGCGTATTGGTAGCCGAGGAACTGGGCCTTCCCTATTGCTATGTTCGTCCGAAGCCGAAAGATCACGGTATGGGTAATCAGGTAGAAGGCGAGATCAAGAAAGGCTCAAAAGTCATCGTTGTGGAAGACCTGATTTCTACTGGCGGCAGTTCACTGAAGGCTGTTGCAGCCCTGCGCGAATATGGTGTTGAAGTTATCGGTATGGTAGCATCATTCACCTATGGTTTCCCCGTAGCCGAAGAGGCTTTCCGTGAGGCTGGCGTGAAGCTCATCACCCTGAGCAACTACGATGCAGTTATCGAGCAAGCCGCAGAGACTGGCTATATCAAGGAAGAAGAAAAGTCCGTATTGGCAGAATGGAGAAAAGATCCCAGTGTGTGGGGCATTTAAGACAATATGAAGAAATTTGAAAGTAGCATTAAACAGGTGCCTTATTCGCAGGAGGCCGTCTATCGCAATATCAGTGACCTGAGCAATTTGGAGCGTGTACGCAACCGCATTCCTGAGGACAAGCTCAAGGAGTTCTCATTCGATCAAGACTCTGTAACTATCAATGTAGACCCTGTAGGACAGATAACCCTGCGTATCGTGGAGCGTGAAGAGCCTAAGTGCGTGAAGTTCGAGACCACACAATCGCCTATGCCCTTCAATCTCTGGATTCAGGTACTCCCTGTCAACGAGACCACCTCAAAAATGAAGGTCACGGTAAAGGCCGACATTCCCTTCATGCTGGCTGCTATGGTAAGCGGTCCTATTCAAGACGGTGTAGAAAAGATTGCCGACGCACTAGCACAGGTTCCTTATGTATAATACCGTTATCACGACATGACGTTATAACGACGTAACGATAAAAGAAAGAAATGGCACAAAAACTTTGGGAGAAAGACTTTGAGATAAATAGCGAGATAGAGCGTTTCACCGTTGGCAGAGACCGCGAGATGGACCTCTATCTGGCACCTTATGACGTACTGGGAAGCATGGCACATATCACCATGCTCGAGAGTATCGGACTGCTCGGAAAAGAAGAGCTGCCCGTATTGTTGGCTGAGTTAAGAAACATCTATGAGATGACACAGCGTGGCGAGTTCGTCATTGAGGATGGCATTGAGGATGTACACTCACAGGTGGAACTGATGCTCACCCGTAAGTTGGGCGACATGGGTAAGAAAATCCACTCTGGCCGTTCACGCAACGATCAGGTGTTGGTGGACTTGAAGCTCTTCACCCGTCATCAGTTGCAGCTGGTAGCAGAAGCAGTCAAAGACCTTTTCGATCAGCTCATTGCCAAGAGCAACCAATACAAGGGCGTGCTGATGCCAGGTTACACGCATCTTCAAGTTGCTATGCCATCTTCTTTCGGTCTGTGGTTTGGCGCCTATGCAGAAAGTCTTGCTGATGATATACTATTCCTTCAGGCCGCCTATAAAATGACGAACCGCAACCCGTTAGGTTCAGCAGCCGGATATGGCTCTTCGTTCCCCTTGAACCGGCAGATGACCACCGACCTTCTAGGTTTCGACTCTATGGACTATAACGTGGTATATGCTCAGATGGGACGCGGCAAGATGGAACGTAACGTAGGCTTCGCCATCGCCACCATCGCTGGTACAATGGCTAAGTTGGCTTTTGATGCCTGCATGTTCAACTGCCAGAACTTCGGTTTTGTAAAGCTCCCCAAGGAATGCACCACAGGTTCGAGCATCATGCCTCATAAGAAGAACCCCGATGTCTTTGAGCTCATCCGCTCTAAGTCCAACAAGTTACAGAGTCTTCCTCAGCAGATTACGCTGATGATGAACAACCTGCCCGTAGGCTATTTCCGCGATTTACAAATAATTAAAGAGGTATTCTTGCCTGCCTTCGACGAGTTGCTCGATTGTCTGCGTATGACAGCCTATATCATCAACCGCATTGAGGTGAACGACCATATTTTGGACGACCCCCGCTACGACCCGATGTTCTCTGTAGAGGAGGTCAACCGACTTGCGGCAGAAGGAATGCCTTTCCGCGATGCCTACAAGAAGGTGGGGCTTGATATCGAGGCTGGTAAGTTTACACCTAATAAGGATATTCACCATACACATGAGGGCAGTATCGGCAACTTGATGAACGACCAGATAGCCGCACTGATGCAACAGACACTCGATGGTTTTGGATTTGAGCGCGTAGAACAGGCAGAAGCTAAGTTGCTTGAGAAGTGAGAAGAATCGCCACCAAAATATTACGCATTAAGCATTATGCATTAAGCATTGCATTGCTTTGTTGCGCCTGTGAGGCTGACGATCAATATGGTTCCGCTTATTGCAACTTTGTCTTTCAGGCATATCTCTTTCCCTCCAGTGCTCTGACTCGTGCTGTTGCTGGGACAGGAGGAGATTTCTGTATTGTAAAAGCCGTGCTCGAGAAGGGGATTTACCATCTGAAGTTGACTCCTAATCAGGGGACCTTCGATGAAGACGATCTTGACCTCCCTATGTCAAATGCCATCGGCAACGAGCACATCAACTACAATACGATGGGACAGAAACGCGGACTCATCATCGGGCGCACCTACAGCGGTGTTCTTTGTGCTTACGACCTACAATGTCCAAACTGTGATTTCAACTACGAACTGGTATGGGGAGAGAAACCTCATCTGTTAAAATGCGGTAAATGCCTTCGCACATACAATATTTATAACGAGTATAGCTATATAGAAAGCGGTGCAGAAGGAAAACACCTCGAACAATATAGACGCGTCGCATACAATAGAGCAATACCAGGAAAAGAAGTCCTGTCCGTGCAGAATCCTTGAAAAAGTGTGAAAACATTTGGTGATTCCGATAATTAGCAGTACCTTTGCACAGATTTTGTAAAGAATCACAAAACGCATAACGGCTGCCGCGATGGTGGAATGGTAGACACGAGGGACTTAAAATCCCTTGACCAGAAATGGTTGTGCGGGTTCGAGTCCCGCTCGCGGCACTTCTATCTAACTTTTCCCACAATGAAAACGAATCAATTGCTTTTGCTGTCAGCTGCCGCATTGGTACTGACATCGTGCTCAGGCAAGCTGGGCGCACTCTCAGAAGACAATTTCAAAGTAACCCCCAATCCGCTGGAGACTCAGGCCGGACAGGTATCGGCTACCATTAACGGCATGTTCCCAGAGAAATACATGAAGAAGAAGGCTGTGGTAACCGTTACGCCACAGTTACGCTTTCAGACACCTCAGGGTGAGAAGTCTGTATATGGAGAAGGCGCTACATTCCAAGGAGAGAAGGTACTTGGTAACGACCAGACCATCTCATACCTCGTAGGTGGCAACTACACCATGCGCACTAATTTCGCCTACACACCAGAGATGCAGCAGAGCGACATGTACCTGACCTTCGATGCAAAAATTGGAAAGAAGAGCGTGAAGGTACCTGACGTAAAAGTTGCCACAGGCATCATCTCTACATCGGAGCTCTACAAACGCACACTGACCACTGCTAATGCAGCTTTGGCCGAAGATAACTTCCAACGTGTCTCTGAACAGCGCCAGCAGGCCAACATCAAGTTCCTCATCGGACAGGCTCAACTGCGCAAGAGCGAGCTTCAGAACAATTCTGTACAGGAGTTTGTTCGCCTGATTGGTAAGATCATGGCTGACCAAGAAGGTATGGCTATTGATGGTATTGAGGTATCTGCCTATGCATCACCCGATGGTGGTTATGAACTCAACGAGAAGTTAGCCAACAAGCGTCAGAACGTAACCAACGAGTACCTGCAAGGCGAAATGAAGAAAGCAAAACTGGATGCCCCTATTGACGCCAAGTATACCGCTGAAGACTGGGAAGGCTTCCAAGAACTGGTTGCTGCCAGTGACATCCAAGACAAGGATGTTATCCTGAGAGTACTCTCTATGTATCAGGATCCTGAGGAGCGCGAGCAGCAAATCAAGAATATCTCTGCAGCCTTCCGTGAACTGACCGACGGCATACTGCCCCAGTTACGCCGTGCTCGTATGACTATCAACTACCTGCTGATTGGTCGAGATGACGAGCAGATTCTCGCACAGATGAAGAGTGATGCCAGCAAACTGAGCCTTGAGGAAATACTCTATGGCGCAACACTCTATGACGACGATTTAGCTGGAAGCGAAGCTGCATATAAGAAAGCCATCCAGTTCTACAAGGAAGACCCACGCGCCTACAACAACCTTGCTCGTTTGGCCTATGCAAAGGGCAACTTTGACGAGGCAAAGCAGTGGCTCGATAAAGCACAAAAGCTAGACAGAAACCAACCTGAGACCAATGTCAACCTTGGTATGTTGGCTCTACAGCAGGGCGACATGGTAAATGCAGAAAACTATATTGCCAAGGGGGCCAAGGCCAATGGACTGAACGAGGTGTTGGGTAATCTGCATCTGGCACAAGGCAAGTATGCCCAGGCAGAGCAAGATTTCGGTCGCATTCAGTCAAACTCGGCTGCACTGGCTCAGATTCTGAATAAGAACTATCAGGCCGCCGCTGCTACGCTGAAAAACGTCAAGAACGCTGACGCCACAACAGACTATCTGCGTGCTATTCTGAATGCTCGCACAGGCAACAACAGCGAGGCTGCCAAAGCACTGAAGAAAGCCATTGAGAAAGATCCTTCACTGGCCGAATATGCTGCCAAGGATCTGGAGTTGGTAAAAGTAAGCAAGTAAACACGCTGAACGTATGAAGCGTATCAGCATCTTTCTGTTTATCTTATGTCTGCTGTCATGCGGTGAGAAAGGAAATCACTTCCACTTAGAAGGCAGGTTTAAGAATATCAACCAAGGAGAATTGTATCTTTGCGACCTCGATCAAGGTCGTAAAGATACAATTTTGCTAAACGGTGGACAGTTTTCCTACGATGCAGAGTTTACAGACACCACCATTTTGACGCTAATTTTCCCAAACTATTCCGAGCTTCCCATTATTGCAGAGCCTGGTAGTAGAGTAGATATTGAAGGCGATGTATCACACCTGAAAGCAACCGAGATTAGCGGCACCGACAACAACGAGCTTTTGACAGGCTTCCGTCTTCAGACAAAGGAAATGATGCCGCCAGAGGTCAAACAGAAAGCCGAAGAGTTTATCCTAGAGCATCCGGAATCACCGGCCTCGCAATATCTTCTGCGCCGCTATTTCATCCTGCCGGTTAATGCCGACTATACAAAGGCACTTAAGCTATGCGAAAAAATGCATCAGGCTCGTCCTTCTTGCATTCCCTTATTACAGTTGTATAAGCGACTGTCTCATGTAAAGCGATACGGAAGCAAAGGTAAGTTACCCCATTTCACAATCACCGATACCAAAGGGAATACTGTGACTGACAGCATTCTCTGCAAGCAGGCCAATGTTATTATGGTTTGGTCTTCGTGGAGCTACGACTCACAAAACACACTCCAGAAACTCAACAAATGGCGCAAAGAGCGTAACGACAATATCAGCGTCATCAGCATCTGTATGGATGCCTCTGCAGACGAAGGGAGAAAAATCATTGAGCGCGATAGTATCATGTGGCCAAATATCTGCGATGGTCTGATGTGGGACTCTCCCATCATCTCCACCCTCGGCATCACATTCATCCCCGACAATATTGTTATCGACAAAAAAGGCAATATCGTTGGCAGAACCCTCAACACTAAAGACCTAAAAGATAAAATTGACTCGTTGTTCTAAATCGTACCATGCTTGTTAAAACATATTGCGCTGCTGTCAACGGATTAGATGTAACAACAGTAACCTGCGAGATCAGTATGACACGCGGCATACAGTTTCATCTTACTGGACTGGCAGATACAGCCGTCAAAGAGAGTTATGAGCGCATCAAAGCTGCCATGCTAAATAACGGTTTTAAGTTTCCCACCATGGATATTACCGTTAATCTAGCACCTGCCGACATCAAAAAAGAAGGCTCGGGCTACGATCTCCCACTGGCTATTGGCATTCTGGCTGCAAATAACAAAGTATTGTCCGACCAACTGTCGGACTATATGCTAGTGGGGGAATTGGGACTTGACGGAACCCTTCAGCCCATTCGCGGTGCACTACCTATAGCCATCAAGGCAAGAGCCGAGAAATACAAGGGCCTCATTGTGCCCCGCCAAAATATTCGTGAGGCGGCTATCGTCAATAATTTGGAGGTCTACGGCATGGACTCTCTCGCTGATGTTATCACCTTTCTCAATGGTGGAACGGTTTACCAGCCTACCATCATTGACACACGCAAAGAGTTCTACGAGCAACAGAATCATTTCGAGTTTGATTTCGCTGACGTAAAGGGACAAGAAAGCGTAAAGCGAGCACTTGAAGTGGCTGCTGCCGGAGGCCATAATCTGATTATGATCGGTCCACCGGGAAGTGGTAAGTCAATGTTAGCTAAGCGTCTGCCATCTATTCTTCCACCACTCTCACTCTCCGAGAGTCTTGAGACTACACAGATACACAGCGTTGCAGGTAAGTTGAATCGCGATACCAGTTTGATTAGTCAACGCCCCTTCCGTGCCCCTCATCACACCATCTCACAAGTAGCCCTCGTTGGTGGCGGTAATAATCCGCAACCTGGTGAGATTAGTCTGGCACATAATGGCGTACTTTTTCTCGATGAGATGCCAGAGCTAAGTCGCTCTGTACTTGAGGTTTTACGCCAACCTTTGGAAGATCGTAAGATCAGCATCAGTAGGGCCAAGTACAACGTTGAGTACCCCTGTTCCTTTATGCTCATTGCTTCCATGAACCCCTGTCCATGTGGTTATTACGGTGATCCTACACATCACTGTGTATGTACCCCCGGTCAGATTCAGCGTTACATGAACAAAATCAGCGGTCCACTACTCGACCGCATCGACATCCATTGCGAGATACAGGCCGTTCCCTTTGCTCAACTCAGTCAGATGCAGCCAGGAGAACCTAGCGAAAAGATTCGCGAGAGGGTCATTGCTGCCCGAAAGATACAGGAGGAACGTTTCAAGCCTTTTAAAGGCATCCATTGCAACGCTCAGATGACCGAGCGTATG
Organism: uncultured Prevotella sp.; assembly: GCA_964539705.1. Classification (GTDB taxonomy): domain Bacteria; phylum Bacteroidota; class Bacteroidia; order Bacteroidales; family Bacteroidaceae; genus Prevotella. The sequence continues at coordinate 15,615 of CAZIKA010000020.1, forward strand.
CTCCATGAATTTGCAGAGCCAGATGATGCCTCCTTAGACATGCTTCGCATGGCTATGGAGCGCCTGAAGCTCTCCGCCAGAGCCTACAGCCGCATTCTCAAGGTCGCTCGCACTATCGCCGACCTCGAAGGTTCTGAGAGAGTACAAAGCCAACATATTGCCGAAGCCATCGGTTATCGAAACTTAGACAGAGGTGATTGGGCTGAGAGAGGAATATAGATATTTTCCTGATTTGAAACATTTACAATCAAACGTGCAACATTATTATTTGACATTGCGCTTTCAGTTTTGTAACTTTGCAGCCGAAATCAATAACTAAAAGAGATGAAAAGGTTTTTTATTTCAATGATTGCATTGGTTACAGCCTGTTCTATTCAGGCCGCAACCATCAAAGTGACAGTGAAAGATACACGTAAGCAAACCATCACCGGTTTCGGTGCAGCCTGCTGCGATGGAGCTATGTGTCCGTACGGTAACGACACCCAGCCAGTAAAACTGCTCTTTGGCCCCACTTCAAAGATAGGGCTGAATATCATGCGTATGGAGATATCGCCTAATTTCAAGGGTGACATTACAGCCGCTGACGTTGGATGGGACACCCCATACGACTGGCAAGGCAGTGTGCCATCGGCTCAGATTGTTAAGAAGCGCGGTGGCATCGTCTTTGGCACACCTTGGTCTCCCCCTGGGGAATATAAGACTAACGGCACGGCACAGGGCGGAAATGCCGACAATCAGGGCAACCAGAAAGGCAAGTTACGTACAGATTGCTACGACAAGTTCTTTCCTTGGTTGAACACATTCCTGAAGTACATGAAGTCAAAGAGTGTCAATGTTGATGCAGTTTCCATCCAGAATGAGCCCGACTGGTGGGTAAGCTATTCTGGTTGTCTCTATGACCCTCAGGAATTGGTTACCCTTGTCAAGAATTATGCCTATATGCTTGACCGCGAAACCTATCCTGGTGTAAAATTGATTAGTGGCGAGAGTTTAGGTTTTACACAAAACTATACCGACCCATTGATGAAAGACACGACCTGCCGTAAACATATTGACATCGTTGCAGGTCACCTCTATGGTCATGCGCCACTTGACTATATGAAGAATTCAGCTACCCTTCCTGCCAAGTATGGCAAGGAAGTCTGGATGACCGAACACTCTTCTACCGATAATATTGGTGAACGTCTGCCCAACTGGCACGAGCAGTTACTCTTTGCCGAGGAGCTCAATGAATGTATGTTGGCCGGATGTACTGGATATATCTATTGGTATATGCGTGCACATTGGGCCTTTGTCAGCACAGGAGAATCCAAATATGGTGAAGGAAACAAAATCAAAAACAAGTTACTGCCCCGCGCCTTCGTCATGTCTCACTTCTCTAAGCATGTCACGGGCTCCACTCGCCTTGTCACCTCAAAAGATATGACATCTGGCTCAGAAGCTGCCAGAGAGTATTCGGCTTATATCAAGGGAGACTCTATCATTGTGATGGCGATTGACACCACCAAGACTGGCTACGATCTGGAACTGACGCTACCCGTCAATGTAAAAAGCGGAACCCACCTACTCTCTACAGGCAATGAAACCGATAGTCTTTGTCAAGTTAAAGATATCACCATTGACACACCCACGAATGTGGTGACTGTCAAGATGCCCGCCAGAAGTCTAAGCACCTATATTTTCATGATTGACGAAGGCAGTACTGCTATTACAAACGTAGATCATGAAACTGCCGAAGGTCCAAAGACCTATTATGACCTACGAGGACGTCGTCTGCTCACCCCGCGCGGATTATGTATTGAGAGGAGTGCCGACGGTAGTTCCAGAAAAATCATGATGGGACGTTAAGAATAGACATGCATAATCAAACGTATCAATAAGAAACAAAATAATGAAAAGAACAATTTCACAATTACTGATCACACTGGTACTGCTCATTGCTGGAATGGGAAGTATCAACGCTGGGAAACAGAATTTGACATTTAAGACAGAAGACTATTGCGCAGCAAAATGGGATGCCAATACAAACACATTCACATGGGGATTAGGTGGTTCTAATTCCGCATGGACTTTTATGGCTGCCGACGGCATTAGCGGCGACCTCAGTTCCTGGACACTATTGCATCTGCATGTCAGCGACTTCACGAATGCAAGTGCCAAGCAGCTGAAGGTGGTATTCAAGAAAAACGACGGGTCGTTCCCCCCAAATGGTCCCACAAAGGAATTCACAGTTTCTCCTGATGCATCAGGCAACATTGATATCTCATTAAAAAATGTTGACTGGGGTAGTTGTGATATCAAAAACATCCAAGATCTGACTATCTATGGCTGTGCCCGTGATGACAACTCCATCAATGCTTCGGTAAAGATTACTGAGGCATATTACATGGCCAACGACGATACACAGGGCATTCAGGCAGTCAACAAATCTGTCAATATCACCGTAGGTGGTAAACAGCGTTCTTACAGACTCTATGTGCCAACGGGCTGCCAGACAGGGGCTCCATTGGTTATCGCCATGCACGGAGCTAATGGTAGTAGTGAGAATCAAAGCCCGCACTTCAACGAAATTGCCGACACGGCGAAATTCATCATTGCTTATCCACAAGGCGAGCAAATTTATTTCCCCGTATTCGGAGGATATACAACTGGATGGGATGCCTCAGGTGAGGACAATGCCGATGCCACCTTTATCAGAGCTATTGTCGATGAATTGGCAAAGAACTACGAGATAGACCGCAATCGCGTGTATTGCTGCGGCTTCTCTAATGGCGGCATGAACACCTATGCCTTGGCCAATGCGTGCAGCGATGTCTTTGCCGCCTATGCCAGCATTAGCGGCTTCCCGCTCAACGAGTTCCATCTGCGCCATGTAGGCAGTCGGCCTGTTCCCTTCCTGCATATCCACGGCAAGGGCGACGATTTCGTGAAGTACTCGCTGATGCCCACTATCGTGGACGAGATGGTGGCCCGTATGGGGTGCAATCCCATTCCTGTAAAGACAAGTGTCAAAGGAAAGTACGACAAGAGTGTCTATGAGGCTATGGACGGCAGTTTCCCATACATCTACTATGAAATTGACGGCATGGGGCATAATGACTTCACCTCCAATACAGAAGATGGCAACTCATCGCTCACCATGTGGCGCTTCTTCCGCCAGTACACCCTCGACATTCCTTGCGACACGATAACGAGATGGATGCCACGTGTTGAGACCGAAGGTTTCATTCCTAAAAATCACGGATGGATTGTGAACAACAATACTACAGTGATGTCCTTCGGCAAAGGTACCAAGAATGATACGAACCAGAATGTATATCCCTCGCTGCAGCTCACCAATGGACACTATGCGCTCTCCTTCCATACCGAAGGCGAGGCTGGAAAGACTGTCGGTGTAAAACTACAACAATACCCGTTGTCCCCTGCAGTCATTGTGTTCAATACTACTGTGCCAGTAGGTGAGGACGTCAAGTTGGTTTTCGATATCGAGAATAATGACTTTGCACAGTATAAGATCTCCTTTACTCGCGCAAATACCACCGACAACATCACTGTCAGCAACATTGTGCTTCGGTATGCTACTGACGAGGAAGTAACAGCTATCACCCCAACAGTCTATTCCCGTCAGACAAGCGAGAGATACTACACTTTAAGTGGTCTGCAGGCAAACCATCCTCAGAATGGCATCTATATCAAGGATGGCAAGAAAATCTCAGCAGTAAGACATGGAAACGATTAATGAGTTCTTCTCACTAATCAGTTCTTTCCTCTGGGGATGGCCCATGGTGATACTACTATTGGGCACCCACGTGTTTCTGACCTTCCGGTTGGGCGTACCCCAACGCAAGTTGCTCACAGGCATCCGCCTCTCAGTGAAGAAAGACCCTGGGGCTGAGGGTGACGTGAGCCAATTCGGAGCATTAGCCACTGCATTGGCAGCTACGATAGGCACAGGAAATATTGTGGGTGTGGCAACGGCGGTGGCACTGGGCGGACCAGGAGCCGTACTGTGGTGCTGGCTGACGGGTATCTTCGGTATGGCAACGAAATATGCCGAGGGCCTATTAGCTGTGAAATACAGGGTGAAGGGCAGCGATGGACATACCTATGGCGGTCCGATGTATGCCCTTGAGCGAGGTCTGGGCATGAAATGGCTGGCTGTACTCTTCGCCGTGTTCACTGCTCTGGCCTCGTTTGGTATCGGCTGCACGGTGCAGGCCAATTCCATCTCGCTGTTGGCAAAGGAAACCTTTGGCATTCCCACATGGATAGTTGGCATCTGCCTCTGTCTGCTCACTGGCTCCGTCATCTTAGGAGGCGTAAAAGCCATTGCACGTGTGTGTACAGTCATCGTTCCTTTCATGGCTGTTCTTTATGTCGTTGGGTGTATCGTTATCCTTATTATGAATGGCCACTATGTGTGGCCTGCCGTGGAACTCATTGTTCAGTCGGCTTTCAACCCGTCGGCTGCAGGCGGTGGTTTTGTAGGTGCTACGGTGATGATGGCGGCGCGCTATGGTATTGCACGCGGATTGTTTTCCAACGAGAGCGGCATGGGGTCGGCTCCTATCGTAGCCGCTGCTGCCCAAACACGCAATCCCGTGCGCCAGGCACTGGTAAGCAGTACCGGCACGTTCTGGGACACCGTCATTATCTGCGCCCTTACGGGACTGGTGCTTGTCAGCAGCATACTGGCCTATCCAGATATCAGTTATGCCGACGGTGCCGCCCTGACCAAGGTGGCCTTTTCAAAGATTCCCTATATAGGTGCCCCGCTACTGACGTTTGGCATTCTGACCTTTGCTTTCAGTACAATCCTTGGATGGAGTTACTATGGCGAGAGTGCCGTCAACTATATTGAGGCTCGCCGTACCAACCGTTTCTATCGCATCCTCTATATCGTAGCCCTTTTCTTCGGCAGCATCATCAGCCTTGACATCATCTGGAACATCGCCGACTGCATGAATGCGCTCATGGCTATTCCCAATCTCGTAGCCCTGCTGTTGCTCAGCGGTGTAGCAGCCCGCGAGACGCGCAAGTATCTGTGGGGCAACCGGCTGGACGAAGAGATGAGGGAATAAACAGAAAAACGGGGGCGGTAGCAAATTATTCACTATTCACTATTCACTCTTCACTTTTTTTTCGTAACTTTGCGCCCAAAACAAAAAACTTGCAAGCAATGATGAGATCTATAAAGCAGTGGCTGCCCGATGCTCTGGCAGTGGTTTTCTTCGCAGTATTGGCCTTTGCCTATTTCTATCCCGCCGATATGGAAGACCGTGTGTTGAACCAAGGCGACATCTCGGCAGGTGTTGGAATGGGTGAGGAGACAGGACAGTATCTGAAACGTACCGGTGAGTACACACGATGGACCAACTCGCTGTTCTCGGGAATGCCCACCTATCAGATTGCGCCATCGTACGACAGTAACCGAGTACTGTCCAACATCGAGAATGCCTATCATCTGTGGCTCCCCGATAATGTGTGGTATCTATTTGTCTATCTGTTGGGCTTCTATATCCTGCTGCGCGCCTTCGACTTCCGTCAGCAACTGGCTGCATTGGGATCTATCCTTTGGGCGTTCTCTACCTATTTCCTGATTATCATTGCCGCCGGTCACCTGTGGAAAGTAATGGCTCTGGCCTATCTGCCACCTATGATTGGTGGTATCGTGCTGGCTTTCAGAAAGAAATACCTGTGGGGACTCGTGGTGACATCCATCTTTGCCGCTTTCGAAATAAACGCCAACCACGTACAGATGACCTATTATTATCTGTTCGTCATACTGTTCATGGTGCTGGCCTTCATCGTGGATGCCATCATCAAAAAGGAATATGCACATATAGGAAAGGCATTGGGCGTCTGCGTCTTAGGTGGGCTGATGGGTATTATGGTCAACGCCTCGAACCTCTACCACACATGGCAATACTCCAAGGAGACCATGCGCGGCAAGAGCGAACTGGTGAAGGCAAACACGGAAAACCAGACCAGCAGCGGACTGGAGCGTTCATATATCACCGACTATAGCTACGGCATCGGCGAGACATGGACCCTGTTGGTGCCCAATGCCAAGGGCGGCACGTCAGTACGTGCACTGGGCGATAACGAGTCGGTGAAGAAAGAAGGCGATGCCCACTATTTCAACCTGGGCAACGGACAAAGCATCCCCTACAGCTATATGTTCAACCAGATGCCGCAATACTGGGAAGAGAGCATGGAGGAAGGCTCCAACGGCACGATGGGTCCCGTCTATGTGGGTGCCTTTGTCCTGATGCTAGCTGTATTATGTCTGCTTATCTGCTATCGCAACCCGTTGACGTGGGGGTTGCTGGCTGCCACCATCCTGAGTATCATGCTATCATGGGGTAAGAACTTCATGGGGCTCACCAACCTGTTTATCGACTATATGCCGATGTACGCCAAGTTCCGAGCTGTGGAGTCTATCCTTGTCATTGCCGAGTTCACCATCCCCCTCATGGCTATGCTGGCACTGAAGGAACTGGTGAACCTGAGAGGGAACCTCAAACCTCAAACATCAAACCTCAAGCCTCAAACCTCCATCCTCATTGCTTTTGCCTTGACAGGTGGCATTGCCCTGTTGTTTGCTTTGACACCTACCACCTTCTTCAATTTCTATACTGATGCCGAAGTGAAGAACTTCAGTCAGATGCTGCCACCTACTGAGGTGAATGCCTTCCTTGAGAGCTTGAGCCGCGCCCGCCAGTCTATCTTCACAGCCGACTGTTGGCGTTCGTTTGGCTTTATTGTGGCAGGCACGCTGGTTCTCTTGCTCTATCAGGCTAAGAAGTTGAAGACATGGGTGATGGCAGGACTGCTGCTGATTATCTGTCTGGTAGACCTATGGCCAGTAAACCGCCGCTATCTGAACCCCGATGACACCAAGCAGTTCGTTAAGAAAGTAGAACGTCAGCAGATACGCCAGATGACCGAGGCCGACCGACGTATCAAAGACGACCCAACCCTCTACTATCGCGTGATGAACCTGGCATCCAATGCGTTTAATGAGAACGAGACCTCTTATTACCACAAGAGCATAGGCGGCTATCATGCAGCCAAGCTGCGTCGCTACCAGGAACTCATTGAGCGCTATATCTCCAGTCAGATGAACGCTGCCAGAGAGTCTATTCAGACCTATTACGGGGACCTGACTCAGGTTAATGGCGACAGTCTGTGGAACGTGCTCAACATGCTCAACACCCGCTATTTCCTCTTGGCACAACAAAATATCGAAGTACAGAATCCCTATGCCTACGGCAACGCTTGGTATGTAGACAAGATAAGGTATGTGGATAATGCCAATCAGGAATTGGATGCACTGGGACAAATAGACCTGCGTCATGAAGCCGTTGCCGACAAGCAGTTCCAACAAGTGCTGGGCGATGCTGTTGCACAAGATTCCACCTCTGCGGCAGAACTGACTGCCTATGAGCCCAACCAACTGACCTATAACGTGCAGAGCAAGAAGGGCGGTGTGCTGGTATTCTCGGAGATTTTCTATCCCGAATGGACTGCAACGGTCGATGGCGAGGAAGTGGAACTGGGTCGTGTGAACTATGTGCTTCGTGCCATTCCGATTGAGGCAGGCCAGCATCAGGTAGTACTCAGTTTCTTCCCCAAGTCAGTGGATACTACAGAAACGGTAGCCTACATCGCACTGGTTCTGATTATTCTGTCTGTCGTTTCATTGGTACTCTTACCTCTGATTCGAAAGAAGAAAGCGTAATAATAGGGGGTTCCCTACTCTCTTTTAGGGGAACCCCTTCTTCTTTTTTCAATAAAACTCGTATCTTTGCACCAGAAACTTTAAAGAGCACTTATATGAAAAAAGGATTCATGATGATGATGGGTGTGCTTCTGATTATGAGCAGTTGCACAAGCAATACTGCAGGAGGCGCCTACATGGGCGGGCAGTTCGGACATGTGATTGGTTCTGCCGTTGGCGGATTGACTGGTGGCTGGCGTGGTCATCACACAGGTGCGCTCATCGGTACCGTAGGAGGCATGGTGGCTGGTGCTGCCATTGGCTCTGCTATCGACAAAGCGGAGGAGCGGAAATACGAAGAACGGATGACACATCACAGGCACACCCCGGAAATAGACCGAGTTTACATGGATGATGTAGTCTCTAATCTGGAGATTCGTCATGCAGAGATCTTTGAGTCTCAGCGCGATGGCGTGCTCACACGCGGCGAGGAGTGTACTGTTGTCTTCGAGATTCACAACACTTCCGACAATCCCGTATACGATGTATGTCCGTTTGTAGAGGATGCTACAAGCAACAAGCACATCAACATCTCGCCCAATCTGAGGATTGAGAGTATCGGTCCTCGTCAGGCTGTGCGCTATACGGCAACAATCCTTGCCGACAAGAAGCTGAAAGACGGTGAGATCATCGTGCGACTGGGTGTAGCACAAGGTGGAAGAACAATAAGTACTCAGACACGAGAGTTCCGAGTACCTACTGCAAAAAAGTGAAGAGGACGTCCTCTTCACTTTTTCCTTTTTACCCTTTTTTACTTTTTTACTTTTATACAATGCCCTGCGCCAGCATGGCCTTGGCGACCTTCATGAAGCCAGCCACGT
>CAZIKA010000021.1:0-23806 GCA_964539705.1 uncultured Prevotella sp.
TGGAAAGTGCAGGAGAACAGTTTGCTGCCTCAATGCCTCATCTGCAGGAGTTGAAGAAAGATGGTGTCTGGTTCAGTCGTTGCTATGCCAATTCGTGGCGTACTGACCGTGGCACACTTTGTGCGCTGAGTGGCTACCCGTCGTTGCCAACACTTTCGGTGATGAAAATTCCTGAGAAGAGCCGTACGATGCCGGGTATAGCCATGACTCTGAAACAGCATGGTTATAAGAGCAGCTATCTGTATGGTGGCGATATTAACTTCACTAATTTTAGGTCGTATTTGTTCTCTACGGGATGGGAGCGAGTCAAGAGTATGGAGGATTACACACTGAAAGAACAGCAAACAAGTCAGTGGGGCGTGCGTGATGATATTACCTTTGCTACTGTTTACAAGGAGATTGTACAGGCCGATACTGGTGTGCATCATCTTTGGGGCTACAGTACACTCTCTAGTCATGAGCCTTGGGATGTACCAACAAAGAAACTGAACGACGAGGTGGGTAATGCCTTCTCCTATTTGGATGACTGTCTGTATGACTTTGTCTGCCGGTTGAAGCAGACACCACAATGGAATAACCTGCTCATTGTTATGATGGCCGACCATGGTATTATTCATGGAGATATAGACCAGACAACGCCTCTACAAAAGAACCATATCCCCATGATCTGGATTGGAGGGGCTGTAAAAGAGCCGCGTAATATCCGTGTGATATGTAACCAAAGCGACCTGCCTGCAACACTGTTAGGACAGTTGCACATTAACCACGACAACTATCCATTCAGTCGTGATGTACTTTCGACAACTTATACAACACAGGTGGCAGTGCATAACTACAATAATGTCCAATGGATATGTGACTCCACAGGCCATGTGCTCTACGACTTTGACCTGCAACGGCTTACTATCAGAGAGAGTTCCGATGCTGAACGCTTGGCGCGTTTGGACAAGGCGCTCATTCAATTGACAACAACAGATTTTCAAAATAGGAAATAATGAAGAACGTAACCTATCATCTGCTTCATGGCATGGCCAATGTCCTCTCGCGTCTTCCGTTCGGGGTGCTATACCTGTTGTCAGATTTTATGTATATCCTCATCTTTTGTATAGCAGGCTATAGACGGAAATTGGTGATGAAGAACCTAAAAATGGCTTTCCCTGAGAAATCAGAACAGGAACTAAAGAGAATCAGGAAGCAGTTCTACCACTGGTTTTGTGACTATATTGTTGAAACAATCAAACTGCTGACTATCTCAAACGAGAAATTGCTACAGCATATCGAGTTCCGAGATGTAGAGGAACTGGAGAAATGTTTTGATCGTGGTCAGAATTGTGCCGCCATCTTAGGACATTACTGCAACTGGGAGTGGCTCTCGGCCTCCGGTCTTGGCTTTAAGCGTTATCCACAGGCTGTCATGGGACTTATATACCATCCACTCTATAATAAAGCATTCGATCGGCTCTTTATTGATCTGCGTTCTTCTCATGGCGGTGTCTGCGTGCCGAAGAAAGATATCCTACGTTATTTGGTTGCTTATAAGCGTGAGGATCGTCGCTCGTTGTTTGGTTATATATCCGACCAAGCACCATGGTGGACAAATATTCATCTGTGGGTAGACTTCATGAATCAGGAGACGCCTGTATTTACAGGTGGCGAACGCATTATGCGCAAGATGAATGATGCTGTGTTTTATGTTGACATGGAGCGTCCTTGCAGGGGGAAATATATTTGTACCTTCCGATTGCTGGCTTCTGAGGCTGCAAAAACCGAGGAGTTTGACATCACAAAGCAGTTCTTTAAGATGTTAGAACAGTCTATCCGTCGTCAGCCAGCATTCTATCTATGGACCCATGATCGCTGGAAACGTACACATAAGGAGTTTGACCGAATGTTGAAGGTTGTTAACGGCAAGGCTGTATGGCGAACGGCGGAGAACTGATATTGTGTCATGGTTAAGAGTCATAGTTCATTGTAAAGAATATGAAAGAAGCAAGAATTATTGAGATTCCAAGAATCTTTGACGAGAGGGGCAATCTCTCGGTTGTGGAGGAAAACGGCTTGGTGCCGTTTAAAATCAAACGGAGTTATTGGATCTACGATGTGCCAGGAGGAGAATGCCGTGGGGGGCATGCCTATAAGGAGAATAGTGAGTTTATTATTGCTCTGTCAGGCAGTTTTGACATCGTGATAGATAATGGAAAGGAACGTAAGGTTTTCTCTATGAATAGACCTTATTATGGACTTTATGTGCCCTGTGGGCTTTGGCGTGAGATGGACAATTTCTCCACCAATTCATTGGCACTCATTCTCTCGTCTACAGATTACGATACTCAAGATTATATACGCGACTATAACGAATTCCTTGAAAATGAAAAATAGTAGAGTTTACGATTGTACTATCATCGAACTGGATAGGCACCATGCGCCACAGGGCAACCTCTCGGTGGTTAGTAACAACAAGGAAGTGCCTTTTGAAGTAAAACGAGTGTATTACTCTTACGATATTCCTGGTGGTAAAGCACGTGGCGCTCATGCCCACAGGAACTTGTATCAGTTGCTAATAGCTGCTAGTGGAGCTTTCACAGTAACCCTTGACGATGGAATCGTGAAGCGTACGTTCTTACTGAATCATCCTTACCAGGGGCTGCTGATAGTGCCTGGCATATGGCGTACGCTCGATGAGTTCTCTTCGGGAGCCATCTGCCTCTGTCTGGCATCTGAGAAATATGATGCTAGTGATTATATCCGTGATTATAATGAATTTCTTGCATATAAAAATCAGGTATGATACATAGATTAGCAGATTGTATGAATCCCAACGTGCCAGAGTCGACCAATATCTGGCAATTCTGTGTGGTGTTCCCGGAATGTAAGATTGGTGAGAACTGTAATATCTGTGCCAATGTGCTGATAGAGAACAAAGTGGTGATAGGCAATAATGTGACTATCAAATGTGGTGTGCAGGTGTGGGATGGTATCACCCTCGAAGATGATGTGTTGGTGGGCGCCAATGTGAGTTTCACTAATGATATGTATCCCCGTTCGCATAACAAGGATTGGAAGATGTTGCCTACAAGAGTATGTCGTGGGGCGAGTATTGGCGCTGGATGTGTGATACTGCCAGGTCTTACAATTGGTGAGGGAGCAATGATAGGTGCGGGATCTGTGGTAACCAAGGATGTGCCCGCAGGCGAACTTTGGATGGGTAATCCGGCAAGATTCTATAAGAAAATTGATAATTAAGATAGAAAATTGAAAGAAATACTTTATCATCGTTATTGGCTCGGACATGCTGAAACCGTAGAACAATATACGGTCAGGTCAGGAGGAACAATACTATATTCAGAGGAAACAGCATTGACCACATCGCCTGTGCGATATGTTGATAGGGAAGTGGAATCTTTTCCCCCTCTCATGCTTCCCTCTACCACTCTAAATGTCTGCCTCATCCATAATGCGGCTATTATCGGCTCTTCGAATTTGTTTATTAGCCAGACGGGCGAGTTATTGTATGACTTGCTTATTAAAACTTGTTCAAATAAAAACTATAGGCTTTCTGACCGTGTCCTGAAGAAACACCACGCTAAGCCATGGAGGTTGGCGAACAGATTTGTGGTTCATTACTTGAATGAGGGAATGAAAATGGATGCGGCTATCAGCCTTGTCTGTAATTTCTCAAGTAATTACTATCATTTCATTTACGAGGTCATCGCTAAGTTTTACTTGTTGTCGAAATGCCAAATACCAGAAGATATACCATTGGTTGTGGATGATAGGGTGAAAGGGGTGCCGCAATTGATGGAACTATTGCGACTGTTTGCAGGGAATAGGCGAATAGAGTATCTGAAGTCCAGATGTAAGTGTCAAGTCAAAAATTTGTATTGTATCTCGGCGGTCAACCAGATTATTCCTAATTATTTTGACATCAATCTGGTGAAAACTGAAGACAATCTGTTTTGTTTTGAGGCAATCCGTTATGTCCGCCAACATTTCTTGGACTATGCGCAACGTGGAAAGAGTTATCCTAAGCGTTTCTATATAGCACGGAAAAATACCAATAACCGTAGTTATAATGAACAGGAACTGACACAGGTGGCCAGTGAATATGGTTTCGAGATTGTAAGTCCTGAAATGTATTCCGTTGCTGAGCAGTTCGCATTGTTTGCTTCTGCTGAGAGTATAATAGGAGCATCTGGGGCAGCTTTGTCCAATGTTGTCTGCTGCAAGCCGAACTGTAAAGTGTTGGTTTTGTTCTCACACAACATTCATCTTACTGTTTTCTCAGGAATCGCCGGTTGTTTGGATATAGATATGCGCTACTTGATAGGAGAATGTGAGGATTCGTTGAGTTTACAGACGTCTTATACCATTGATGCTGAAAGATTTAGACGCAGTATAACGGATTGGCTTTTGAAAGAATTAAATTGATAATTAAAAAAGATTATATATGACTATTCCATTTTTGTCTTTAAAAGACGTGACTGCACTTCATGGTGCGGAGATAAACGAGGCAGTTACTCGTGTCGTTAATGGGGGATGGTACCTTCAAGGTAAAGAAAATGAGACCTTTGAGGCTAACTATGCCCAGTTTATTGGAAGCAAGTATTGTATTGGATGCGCCAATGGTCTGGATGCTCTTATCTGGATATTCCGTGCATACATCGAGATGGGTGTAATGCAGCCAGGAGATGAAGTGATTGTTCCTGCTAATACTTATATTGCTACCATACTGGCAATAACTGAGAATGGTTTAAAACCTATTCTTGTGGAACCCAAACTTAATACGCTTGAGATTGATGATGAACTCATTGAGGCAGCAATCACTCCAAAGACAAAGGCCCTTGCCATTGTGCACCTATATGGGCGCAATGCCTATACAGAGAAGATTGGCGCTCTTTGTAAGAAGTATAATCTAAAGCTTGTTGAGGATAATGCACAGGCGCATGGTTGTAAGCATATAGATGGTCGTGTAACTGGTTCTATTGGTGATGCTGCCGGTCATAGCTTCTATCCTGGAAAGAACCTTGGAGCTTTGGGTGATGGCGGTGCTGTAACCACCAATGATCCTGAATTAGCAGCAGCTGTTCGTGCATTAGCAAACTATGGCTCACAAAAGAAGTATGTCTTCAAATACACAGGACGTAACAGCCGTTTGGATGAGATTCAGGCTGCTGTGTTGGATGTAAAACTAAAGTATTTGGTTGAAGATAATGCTCACCGAAAAGAAGTGGCTCATCTGTATTATGAAGGCATCAAGAATCCGCTGGTGTCTTTACCTGACTTACTGCCCGATGAGCAGAATGCCTATCATTTGTTCCCGATTCTGGTCGCAGAAGGCAAGCGGGATGCATTGCATGATTATTTAGAGCAAAAAGGTGTGGGTACAGTGATTCATTATCCTATCGCACCCCATAAGCAGGAATGTTATAAGGAGTGGAATGCGATGAGACTGCCTATTACAGAGCAGATTGCAAATGAGGAACTAAGCCTGCCAATAGGTCCGGCGATTACTAAGGAAGAGGCTTTGGAAGTGGTGAGACTGATTAATGCATTCAAATAGACGAACTGAGAGATATGACAGCAAGTATTGTTACAAGCGTATATAACTGGCCGCAAGCTCTTGAACTGGTGCTTCTAAGTGCCTCTCGCCAAACGGTGTTGCCCAAGGAGGTGATTGTTGCTGACGATGGATCACGTGACGATACTCGTGAATTGGTTGATCGTATGCGTCCGTTGATGCCTTTCCCTTTGATTCATGTGTGGCAGGAGGATAAAGGCTTTCGTCTGGCACGTGCAGCCAATCAGGCTTTTGCCCGTTGTACAGGTGATATCGTTATTCAGATTGGTGGCGACATCATCATGGAACGTCATTTCGTAGAGGATCATTTGCGCCACAGTGAGCGAGGTTATTATCTGAGTGGCAGTCGTAGCAAACTCACCCAACCGCTGAACGATAAGTTCTTTGCACGTCATGACTATGATTTGCATTGCTGGACCTCCGGCCTTTCCCGTAAGTTGAATGCCATGCGTTTGCCTTGGCTTACACCTTTCTTTTATAATTATAAGCAGCATGGATTGGATCGTGGCTGTAATATGTCGTTTTGGCGTGATGATCTCTATGCGGTAAATGGCTATGACGGAGACATGATTGGCTATGGCAGCGAGGATACAGACCTGACAGCTCGCATCCGGGCTTTAGGCGTGAAGAAGCGTTTTGTAAAGTTCTCTTGCATAGAGTATCACATCTATCACGACGAGACAGGTAGCAAGTTCGATAACGACCTGCGTAAACATAATATCGCTCTGCGCGAGAGTAATGCTGCTAATGGTGTGATTCGAATTAAAAACGGTATTGACCAATTTTTGGAGAAAGAATAGTTGATGAGAGTCGTTGTCAGTCCTGAATATCAGAGTCTCAAAGAATGGCTGCTGCAAGTGCCAAGGTTGTTTGACGACAATCAGGGTGAATTGTTGTATCGTGGGCGCAATCAGATTCGGCTGTTCGAGGTAGGGGGCGAGAAATTAGTGGTGAAACGTTTCAAACGCAACGATATCTTCAAGACATTGATATATACTTTCTTCAGGAAGAACAAAGCATTCAAGTCGTTTGAGAATGCCAGGCAACTGAGACAACGTGGTTTCAACACACCGCATGAGGTGGCCTATATGGAAAATCGTACGGCAGGACTTATCACGCAGGTCTATTATGTGTGTGTCTATACCGATAGCGAGCCTATCCGTCCACGACTCATTGAACAGGAACCCTTCGACCAACAGCTTGCTGTGGTCTATGCCCGTTATGTGGCATCACTCCATGAAGCGGGTGTGCTTCATCGCGATCTGAACCCCACAAATGTGCTGGTGGATGCAGAGAATCATTTCGAACTTATCGATATCAATCGTATGCAGTTCTTTGATGGGCCAGTTCCTAAGGCCGAGTGTATGGAGAATCTGACCTTGTTCTATTGGCTCACACCAGCTTATCGCTTTATCCTTGACGAATATGCTCATCAGCGTGGATGGACGGAAGCCGATGTGGCTGAGGCCATTCGGGTGAAAGAACGGCATGATAGGCGATGGATACGTAGAAAGAAGATAACTCATTTGGGAAAATATGAAGTATTACATTGAAGTAGGTACCAATAATAAGGCTAAGCGGGATATTGACGAGATTTGCCGCAGGGAAGGCTTTGTTAATCTGACCCGACATAATTTTGGTGAGGGTGGCATTGGACGCTTCTTGACCAAGTTGGTGAGTGTAACCAGAATTCTGTGGAATATGAAGAAAGGTGATATGCTTTTCCTACAGTATCCCATGAAGAAGTTCTATTATATGGCCTGCATGTTAGCTAAGATGAAAGGTGCCAAGGTGGTGACCGTTATCCATGATCTTGGTGCTTTTCGTCGTCATAAACTGACACCGGAAGGTGAGAACAAGCGCCTGTCGAGGACAGACTTCCTGATAGTTCACAACCCTACTATGCGAAATTATCTGATAGAACATGGTTATAAGGGTGGCATCCACTGCTTGCAAATCTTTGACTATCTGTCACCATGCCAGCCTGCTGACTATGCTGCTCCCCATACACCGTGGAGAGTAGTTTATGCAGGAAACCTGGCTCGATGGCGCAATGAGTTCCTTTATCATATGGAACCTGTAATGAAAGGATGGCAAATGGACCTCTATGGCAAAGGCTTTGATGCTACTCAGATGCCAACAGCCAATAGCCAAGAACCAAGCCCCCTAAGATATCATGGCTTTATTGCCAGCGATGACTTCATTGCCAAGGCTGAAGCCGACTTTGGCTTAGTTTGGGATGGTGATTCGTTTGATGAATGTACTGGCGACTGGGGTGAATACCTACGCATTAATGATCCGCATAAGACCTCTTTCTACCTGCGTGCCGGTATTCCCGTTATTGTATGGAAGGAGGCTGCAATGGCTTCGTTTATCGAGGAGCAGAAAGTAGGTATCTGCGTTAGTTCGTTGTCAGAGATAGGTGAGCGGTTTGCTGCTCTCTCTCCTGCAGACTATCAGACGTTAAAGCAGAATGCGCTAGCAATGAGCTGTCGGCTGAACGATGGCTATTATATTAAAGAAGGATTGAAAGCTGCAGAGATATGTATAAGATAAGATTTATGCCCTATCGTGAGGGCCTGGCTACTATCATGCATCGCCAGACACCGGGTCATAACCTTCGTTCGCAGGACGGACGCTATGAGTTCTGTCTGGACGATTCGATGGAAGAGGCTGATTTTTGGGTGGTACAGGGAAAGGGTGTGCGCGAGGTGCAGACCTGCAGGGTGGCCCCAGAGAATACTATCTTGCTCACTACGGAGCCACGTTCTGTGTTGGTCTATCCGCAACGTTATATCAACCAGTTCGGGCTGGTGGTCAGCTGTCAGCAGCAGATGTGTCATCGCAACGTGAAATATGGACCGGCTATTCTGCCTTGGTTCGTGGGCTATAAACCGGCACCGCCATCAGCAGGGATTCCCTATATCTTCTCTCAGGACTATGACTCGTTGTCCCAGCCTTTGGATCCGCAGGAGAAGACGCATCTCATCTCTGTCATTACCAGCAATAAAGCTTTTACTCGTGGTCATCTGGATCGTATCAAGTTTGTGGAGAAACTGAAGGCTCACTTCGGAGATCAGATAGATGTCTTCGGACGTGGCTTCCGTTCGTTCGACGACAAGTGGGATGTGTTGCGTCCGTATAAGTATCATATTGCCATCGAGAACTCCTCGGAGCCTTACTACTGGACAGAGAAAATCAGCGACTGCTACCTCACGGGAACCTTCCCCATCTATCATGGCTGTACCAATCTGGCCGACTATTACAGCAAGGAAGCCTTTGTGACTATTGATGTCCGAAAGCCTGATCAAGCTATCCAGATTATAGAGCAAGTCATCAAGGAGCAGCGCTATGAGCAATCGGTTGCCATTCTTGATGAAATGAAGCAGCGTGTGCTGGGCGAATACAATATGTTTGAGTACGTGGCACGTCTCTGTGATCAGATGAATCCTGATGCCCCCAAGCAGCAGGTGTCATTGCAACCTTGTCGTTCAGGGCTTAATTGGCATAACTTTGTGAACTACACGTTTGCAAATAATTATTATAAGGTGCTAACAAAATTACACTTTCTAAAATATGGAAACCAATTGCAGTCTGAATGAACAGGTACTGGCTCTTCATGGCAATCGTGTGAATGGCGAGACAAAGGAGGTACAGGTATGTCTGCTTGAAATTCTGAAGGTCATAGACCATGTTTGTCGGGAGCATGGGCTGACGTATTATCTGCTTTGTGGATCAATGTTGGGTGCCGTGCGTCATGGGGGCTTTATACCTTGGGACGACGATGCCGATGTGGGCATGCCCCGCAAGGATTACGAGACGCTTTTGGCACATGCCAATGAATGGCTGCCTGAGGGGTATGAACTAGTGAGCGGCGAGCGAAATCCCCGTTATCCCTATTTCTTTGCGCGTATTCAGGATGCCCGTACAACCTATATCCTGCGCCGACAGTTCGACTTCGTAGGTGGGCTGCCTATAGATGTCTATCCTATAGATGGTATGACAGTTGGTTCATGGCAGCGCAAGTGGCACTACCTGCGTCTGAGTATAGCTAAGAAACTATTGTATTTCTGCTTGGTTGATCCCTATAAGCATGGTCACGGTCTGCGTAGCTTCCTTCCCAGAGTCGTGCGTACTCTTTTCTCTCCTGCTTCGCTTCATCACCGTATTCAACGCATCCTTCGTGAATATAGCAATGATGAGGCTATGTTCCTTGCTGATCATGATTACAAGCCTTGTAAAGGTGTGATGCCAAAAGCGGTCTATGGTAAACCGCAGCGTGTCAAGTTCGAGGATACCGAACTCAATGGCGTGGCGCAGCCTGATGTCTATCTGCGTCGTCTCTACGGCAATTACATGGAGTTGCCCAAGCAGTTGCCCCCCCAGAATTATAGGTTTTTGGATCTCAACAAACCTTGGCGGCAATACATAAAAGAGCAAGACTCTTAGTTCCTAATAATGAGATTTCATCATGAATAACAAACCTGGTTTTCTTTATCTTGCCCTGTCGACAGTTTTCTTAGCTGTGCAGTTCTTGCTGTTTATCAAAGGCAGTTCTGTGTTGCTGTCGATGGACTTTACCGGATGGCTGTTTTTTATCACCTCGTGTGTGTCACATGCAGCCTGTCTGACGTTGATTCCTTTCCTGTTGTTTTACCTGCCTTTGTCTGCTTTGCACCATTGGAAGATCGGTGGAGCCCTTATGGTTACTGTCCTATCATTGGTGTCGGTTCTGATTTTCCTCGACATGCAGGTCTACGACATCTACCGTTTCCATATTAACGGGTTTATTCTGAACATGGTATTCAGTAGTGGAGCAACAGAAATATTTGCCTTCGACACGCTCCTCTATCTAAAGGAGTTTGGACTGTTTGCAATCTTCATTGCTGTCCATGTGGCATTGTGGCTGGTTGCCTGCCGTTGGGCTAAGCTTTGTACGAAGCGTTTGGTCTGGACGGTACTGGGTGTGATGATTGGAGCCACGCTCTATGCACATTGCTATCATATCTACTCATCGTTCCTTCAGCAGCCATCAGTCATGAAGAGTCGCCGTTTGTTGCCTTATTACTTTCCCACAACGGCTTATGAACTGATGACGGATATGGGATTTACACCTCCCGTGGATAATGGCGCAGCCGATTTGGGTAGTGTGGAGGGCGATGTGAACTATCCTCTTCATCCCATTGAGGCCGATACCACAGGCATTCGTCCAAATATCGTGATAATTCTGATAGACTCTTGGAGTACTCGTACACTCACAGAGGAGTGTATGCCAACTATCTATCATTATGCTCAGGCTAACAGTTGGTATAAGAATCATTTCAGCTGTTCTAACGGCACGCGCAGTTCGCTCTTCGGTATGTTCTTCTCCGTTCCGTCTTACTACTGGGATGTGTTTGAATCAAATCATCAGAGTCCTGTCTTCGTTGATGAGATGTTGCGTCAAGGTTATCAATGTCAGGTCTATCCTAGTGCAACATTTGTTAATCCTCCATTCCATCGTGTGCTGTTTCAGCATGTGAAGAATCTGAACACCCATACTGAGGGGGATATGGTTTATGAGCGCGATAGCCAACTGACAGATAATTTCCTGGCCGACCTTCCCAAGCGGGTGGCATCTGGAAAACCGTTCTTCTCGCTGTTGTTCTATGACCTTGCTCATTCTTGTGATTTGCCACCAGAGCTTCGTACGCGCTTCCAGCCAGCTTGGGCTTATAGCGATTATACCAAGCTCAACAATGGTGCCGATCCGATGCCGTTCTTCAATCTCTATCGCAATGGCTGCTATCAGATAGACCAAAATGTCAACAGGGTGTTAAAGGCTTTGGAAGAGGCTGGCATTGCTGACAATACCATCGTTCTGATAACAGGTGACCATGCGCAGGAGTTCAATGAGAACAAGAAGAATTATTGGGGACACAATGGTAATTTCTCACGCTGGCAGATTGGGGTGCCTCTTGTCTATCACCATGCATCTTCCAGCAATGCCCAGCCTGCAGCTTATGCCCATCGCACCACTCACTACGATATAGTGCCAACGTTGATGCAGGAAGCACTTGGTGTGAAAAACGATATCGCAGATTATAGTGTGGGTCATCAGCTTGATGATCCGCAGCCTCGTAGCTGGCATGTGGTAGGTAGCGAACTGAACTATGCCTTTATCATCGAGGGCGACACCATTCTCGAGAAGACTGCTGATGGAAGCCTGGAGGTGACTGATGCCAAACTGAATCCCGTTGACAACTACAAACTGAATGTCAAGGAGTTCAACGAGGCAATCATGCGTCTGAACCGCTATATGAAATAAAGCAGGTTGCTACTGCTTTATTCGTCCGAAGGTCTTGATGCTGACATATTTGCGCCATAGGTTGAGCCTGCGTTTCTCAGGCACACCGTGGCGCTTTATGTATTCGGCTACGCCCTGCAACATTCGCTCTGCGCAACGCCCATCGGTATAGGGGTCGTAATTCTTGATTATCCATTGACGTTTCTCCGTCAGTTCCTTATCATTGAATACCTCATCGTAGGCCTGTATGAGTTGCGAGGCATCGTTGATATTCTTCCAATAGGGGTCCTGACTGACGGTATCGAGTGTGATGACGGGCTTGTCGAGTAGCAGCATTTCGTAGATGGTTGATGAGGTGTCGCTAATCATCGCGTCAGCCATCAGCATATATTTTGTCACACCAAAATCCTCCTCAAAGATGATGTTGACATAGTCTTCTGCCAGTTGCTTATATTCATCGACCCATGCCTTCTGCGTTAGCGGGTGCAGTTTGATAAGCAGCAGCACGTCTCGCTTTGCCACCAGTTTAACCAGATCGTCTTTGATCTTTGGTAGTGAAGATAGCTTGGGCGAGAAGGTGGGGGCGTAGAGGACGATGTTGTCGCAACCGTTAGTCCAGAGCAGGTCGCGTCGCTCCTCATCGAAGTCGTTACGATGACGGGCTGTCCAGTCCTGGCGAGTCCATCCTGTCTCCAATACCTCAAAGTCATTGTATCCTTCCTTCAGATTCAGGAATTCCTGTGTGAAGTAAGGGCCCTGCGTCATGTAGATATCAAAATAGTTGCGGATGCGGAACTGGTCGCGCTTTTCAGCGGCATATCCGTGGAAGATGCTGCATTTCACACCGCTCAGATAATAGGGCACGATATTGCCTGGTGCAAATACGGCATCGGGATGGAAGTCGTAGGCCTCCTGTATACTATGTGTCCAGCGCACCTCGTCTTTTAACGGAAACTCTGGAATCTTGGACTTGTGTACATACCATAACACCTCGTGTCCGCCTTGGCGGTCGGCCTCATCCTGTAGGGGTCGCACGATGTCGACAGCATATTTGTTTTCGCAGAATAATAATATCTTCATAGGTGTGATTCTACTATCTTACTTTCTTAATCAGTCTGTTCCATAGTGATTGCCTGTACTTGCGCTGTACTTCAGGCAACAACTCGTGGTAGTCGCGTTGGGTGTCAACCACCATATTGCCGTGATTGGTAGGGTCTTTGAGTGGCGTCATGTAGTTGTCACCGTACATGGTCCTCAGGTATTCGTCCCAGTGACTTGGAGCAGGAACCTTGAGATCCTCAAAGTCCAACCAGACGGTATCCTCAAAGAGCTCTTTCTTGCATACAAATCTTGGTACGCCGTAGGAGATATACTCGCAGTCGCTGACCTTAAACTGTCGCAGCGCATCTTCGGCTTCAGCATAGATGGCTGTCCATCCGCGTTTGGCTACGGCTCTGCGTGCCTTTATCTTCCTGAATATCAGCGTCAGGCGACCAGAGTAGAGTATATCCGTATTCTTCGCCTTGAGAAAGCGCAACAGGCGCCTGTTTTTCTTAAGGGCCTCGTTCATCTTGTTCTCATCGGGAGACTGTCCGTCGATAGGGAAGATGTCGATGAAGATTCCCTGATGAAAGGGCTGGAAGCAGTCGCTGGGGCGTATGGCCGACGTGCCGTCCATGCGTAGTTGGGCATGACTGCGATAATAATCTGTATCAGTATAGGCCGACTGGAAGAAAAACGGGTGTTGGAACTCCTCGGATGCTATCTTAACGAGTTTGTCGTAGTCTTCACGCGGCATTGCCACATCCAGATCGTCATCCCAAGGAATAAACCCTTGATGGCGAACGGCTCCCAGCAGGGTGCCGCTGTCCACCCAGCAATGGAACTCATGTCGCTGGCACACCTCGATGAATTTCTCTAACAAATCGAGCTGTACCTGCCACAGTTTCTGAAGCCGTGGGTCTAATTCATAGCCTGCTTTTTCTCTTATCTTATGCATAAGGTATAACAATTATGGTGCAAAGATACGAATAAGCGAGAACAATACACGATTTTTTATTAAAAATCTTCAAGAAAACAAGTTTTTCTTTTACATGACCGAATAGAACGTAAAAGAGGAGCTGCCTGTTCGACACCCTCGAACAGGCAGTTCCTCGGTCTCGAACAGGCAGTTCCTCTGCCTCGAATGGCAAGCTCGTTAGTCTCTTTCTTTGACTACCACTCCCAGTAGTAAGTTCTTGTCTTTTTCTCCCCGTCACTATAAGTTTTTTCGCATACCACCTTGATGGCGCGACCTTTGTCATCAAGTGTCCAGGTGTTTTTCCCAGTTTCTGTTACTTTACCATTATAATCTGTTTCTGTCCAAGCCAGCGGCAGATGTTTTGTGCTCTTTCCCATGAGTCCTGCATAGTAGGCGAGAATATCATCATAGTCCAAACTCTCATCTTCCAAGACGAAGCCTTTGTTCTCAATAGCTGGAATGTCTGGGGTGAAATATACGATATCGGTGGTATAGACATTCGTCTTTCCATCAGATTGTGGCACATAGGTCTTTTGCTGCACGATATCACCATTCTGCCAAAAATATTTGGTTTCCTCAGAATGATAAGTATTACTGCCGCTTTCTTTATAGGCGAGGATTTTTCCAACGAATTGATAGTTTTCATCGTAAGAAAATGTCCAGGATTCTTTATCATCGCCTTCCTTGGACAATAAGCCATTTTCGTTAAGATTGGCTGAAGCCCTCCTATACAATTCCCCATTTACCCATACCGTCGTGGTTATCTCACCGGAATTATATTCCGCGATGATGTCACCCTCAACATTGCCATCATCGGAATATTCTATAGCATGTATTTTCGTGATGTACCCAGTTTTCTCATCATAGGTAAAGTCATAGCGATAGATCCCCTCAAGACCAAAGGCCTTTACTCGGCTGTTGCCGAAGAAACGCTGCGGTCCTTGATAGCCGGTTCCTCCTGTATTAGTAGTCTCTAAGAAGTTGACTTCTTTGATGCTTGTGGTTGGAATAGTCACTTTGCTGCCGTCGGTCTTCTCAATTACCATCGAGTAGTTGGTTTGGGCGTTAATATGTCCAGCGAATGCAAAGAGTGCGATGCCTGCAAGTATAATGTTTTTTTTTCATTAGTTTTCTACTTTATTTGTTATTGAATTTGATTTGTGTAGTAGGACTCTTGACTACAAGAATGCCCTTTGGTAGTGTGGATAAGTCTAAGTCGGCCGAACCGTTGCTGTCAACCTTGATGCTACGCACCATTTTTCCATCAATGGAAAAGACGTTCACAGACTGACCGGCACTCAACTTCTGGAATCTTACAACTCCGTTTTGAATAATCGCTTGGACATTGTCGCCTGCCACGTTGTCGATTCCTGTAGCCATATTGCCAAAGGTGTAGTTCTTGACATCAGCTAAAGGAAGACTAAACGAAGTGGAGCCAATGGCAGTAATCGTCATCGTTTCGCTTAGAAAGCTTATTACCGGTTTCTTCTCAAAGGCAAACACAGTCTGGGTACCGTTCTTTTGGGTAACAATGAGCGCATCAACTTCGTTATCGGCAAAAGCCGTTGAGAAGAATGCGGTTAGCATGACGGTTAGAATAGTAAGTATTCTCTTCATAGGCAATGATTAGTTAATGGATTGAACATAATGTTAGCTGTTTCTGTTGGCAAATATAGGAATTATTCCTGATACAACAAATATAATAGAAGAAAAAAAAATATTTTTTTTGTTTTGCTCTTAACTTTTCGTACCTTTGCACTTAAATTATAAATAAAAGGAAGAGATGCTGAATTTTACTGTTGGACCAGTGATGTCGAGCGAGGCTGTCAGAGCTATTGGCAGCGAGCATGTACCTTATTTCCGTACGCCGGAGTTCTCGGAGGTAATGTTCCAGAACGAGCGATTGATGTTGCAGTTTGCAAAGGCTCCCAAGGGAAGTCGCGTCTGTTTCATGACAACATCTGGAACAGGGTCGATGGAGGCCACTGTGATGAACGTGCTCTCGACAAATGATAAGGCCATCGTGGTCAATGGTGGTTCTTTTGGTACTCGCTTCGTAGAGCTGCTGGCGTTGCATGGGGTTCCTCATCATGAGATAAAACTAGAGTATGGGCAGCCGTTGACCGAGGAACATCTGTCTCCTTTGGCTAACCAAGGATATACTGCATTCTTGGTGAATATGGGTGAGACGTCGACAGGCGTGCTCTATGATATGCCGATGATTAGTCGGTTCTGTCGCGACAACGGACTGCTGTTGATTGTTGATGCTATCAGCACGTTTATGGCAGACCCGTTTGATATGGAGGCCCTTGGTGCTGATGTGATGATTACAGGCTCGCAGAAAGCCTTGGCTTGTCCACCGGGTATTTCGCTGATTGTGTTGTCGCCACGCGCTTTGGAGCGGGTGGAGAATCATCGTTCCGTGTCTATGTATCTTGACTTGAAACTGGCGTTGAAAAATGGTGAGCGTGGACAGACGCCCTTTACCCCAGCCGTGGGTACACTACTCCAGATAAATCAGCGCCTGCGTGATATTGAGGCGGCTGGCGGTGTGGACAGCGAATTGAAACGCATGAAGATGCTCTCGCAGGACTTCCGTCGGAAGGTGTCGGTATTGCCATTCGAGATGTTTACCACCTCACCACAGAATGGTGTCACCGCCCTTAGCCCGAAAGCAACGTCGGCCTATGATATCTTCACCGTTCTGAAAGACGAATACCAGATATGGATTTGCCCTAATGGTGGCGACCTGCGCGATCGCGTATTCCGAGTAGGCCATCTGGGAGCTTTGACTACCGATGACAATACAACGCTGGTGAACGCCATGCTTGACATGCAAAAACGAGGACTCATCAAATGAAGAAAGTTATAACATACGGCACTTACGATCTGCTCCATTACGGACATATCCGTCTGTTGGAACGGGCAAAGGCTTTGGGCGACTATCTGATAGTGGGCGTGACAGCCGACAGTTTTGATATGGCTCGCGGAAAACTGAATGTGGAACAGTCGCTCATGGAACGTATCGAGGCAGTGCGGTCTACGGGATTAGCCGATGAGATTATCGTAGAGGAATACGAGGGTCAGAAGATTGACGATATCCGTCGCTTCGGAGTGGATGTTTTTGCCATTGGCAGCGACTGGCGTGGGAAGTTTGATTATCTGAGTGAGTTCTGTCAGGTGGTTTATCTGGATCGCACCGAGGGCATCTCAAGTACCGACCTGCGTGCCAAGGAGCATAGCTTGCGACTGGCATTAGTGGGCGAGTCGCCTATCCTGAATAAGTTTGAGCGCGAGAGCCAATATGTCAACGGACTGACCATTAGCGGTGTTTGTAGCGAGAATGCACGCCTGCTGTCCGACTCGCTGAAGGCGCAATGCTGTCCGATGAGCGAGTTTGACGACCTGCTCGACAAGAGCGATGCCGTTTATATCATTTCTAATCCCCGTTATCATTACGAGCATGTGAAGCGAGCATTGGAAAAAGGCTGTCATGTGTTGTGTGAGTCGCCCATAGCGATTAGTCATGAGCAATATGAGGAGCTGACGCAGCTGGCCAAAGAGCGTAACCTCCAGTTGACTGATTCGCTGAAGACTGCCTATTCAATGGCTTATTACCGCTTGATTCTCTTGGCTAAGTCGGGTGCTATCGGACAGATTGTTTCGGTGGATGCCACTTGTACAAGCATGACCAATTTGGAGATGAGCGAGGCGCAAGATATGACTTTCCTTTGGAATAGTATAGGTGCCTGGGGACCTACGGCTTTGCTGCCAATCTTCCAATTGCTGGGAACCGACTATCATAATAAGGTGATTACCACCCATCTGATGGAAGGCGTAGATGATTTTGATACGTTTACCAAGGTGGCCTTTGTCTATCCCCATGCTGTAGCCTCTATGAAAGTGGGGCAGGGGGTGAAGTCGGAAGGCTCGCTGGTTATTTCAGGTACTAAGGGCTATATCTATGTGCCGGCACCGTGGTGGAAGACCGACTATTTCGAGGTACGCTATGAGAACCCTGCCAATAACCGTCGCTATTTCTATCAGTTGGACGGCGAAGGCATCCGCTATATGCTGGTAGCCTTTAAGAAGGCTATTCAGACGGGAGTCTTCGTCAATTATGTGGGTGACGATACTTCAGCGGCTATTGTTGACGTTATCAACGATTTCTATCATAAAAAAGATTCGGTCATCATTTGATGGCCGAATCTTTTTTTAGTATTTAGCAGGAATCTGAATCCCGTAAGTCTCAAAGGCTTCTCTTAATACCTTGAAGAACGCCTCGATATCTGGCGTGTCGATAGTGCCGAGGGCACACAGACGGAAAGTGTTGGTGGTAGATATCTTGCCAGGATAGATAGTGAACCCGTGCTCGTAGCAATAGTCGTGCACACGTTCGAAATCCCAGTTCTCGTCATTGGGATAGAGCACGCTAGCCACAAGTCCCGACTGAATATCACGACGAATCACCTCGCGTAGTCCCATGTCAGCTAGTCCTTGATGAATAGCCTCTATGACGCGATGATGACGGGCAAACTTTTCTGCCTCACCCACTTCGAAATACTCCTTTAGTGCCTGCATCGTGGCATAGATAGTTTGTACGGGAGGAGTAAAGTGCATCTCACCAGTACGCTCAAAGAAATCGTACTGCAAGTAGAGGTTACAATAATATGAGCGCTTGGGATAATCCTTGCTCTTGCGAATCTCTGCCTCGTTACCAATGATAAACGACAAGCCGGTCATTGCCATGAGTCCCTTCTGTGCCGAAGCCATGCAGAAGTCCACATTATCCTGCTCTACATCGAGAGGTATCATACCCAGCGATGAGGTGGTGTCAACCACAAAGATAGCGCCATGCTGATGAGCCAATGCTCCAATCTCGCGGATAGGATTCAGTACACCCGTACCCGTTTCGTGATGGGTGGTATAAACTAATGCGATATCAGGATTCTCGTCAAGTGTCTGTTTTACGATGTTAAGATCGGGCTGCTCAAAGACAGAAGACTTCAGGTCAATATGTGGCAAACCATAATACTGACAGATTTCCACAGCACGTGAGCTATAAGCACCATTATTCACCACCAGCACTTTCTTGCCCTCAGGCAACAGTGAGTTCAAGCAAATATCAATATTAATAGTGCCAGAGCCACAGAACAATACTGAGGTATATTTACTGGCAGGAGCATGAACGACACGCAGCAAATCCGAGCGCAACGTTTTCATCATGCCTGCAAACTCTTTCTCACGGGGGCAGATGTCAGGCACCACCTGTGCCATCTTCACAGTATCTGTTGTCGTAGCAGGTCCTGGGTTCAGCAGGACATTTCTTTTGATATTCATAAATATTTGATGATGTTTTCTTCTGCAAAATTCAAGTCGTCGATGTCGTCGATCTCATACCATTTCAGTCCTTCCTCACAGAGCACATAGACAGGGCTCTTGTGCTGCGACATAAAGAGCAACTGATATTCATAGCCAAGCTTAGGCATTTGATCAACCTTCAAGGCATAGTCGGCACACATCTTCTTATAGAAGCTATTACTAAGCTTATGGATACCCACCAGTTCACCCTTGGCATTCACTTGCGATTTGTCTGTAGAGCAATTAGTCAATGTACCTTCCTCATTGCTCTCCACATAATACTGATCCTGGAACTTCGTCACAGGGGTGATCAGCATCACATCAGGGTGAGGACAGTTGATGAGTGAAGTGATGGCACGACGTTCGAAGACGAGGTCGCTCTCAAGGAGCAGGAAATCGTCAGAGCCCACCATCTCACGACAGTTGTACAAGGTGTACATACTGTTAGTCTCTGCAAAACGCTCGCTGAAACAGCACTCTATCTGTGGATACTGCTTGGCCAAAGCCTCATAGCACTCACGCAAATAACCCGTACCAATGATGATACGTTCGATGCCACAGCTGATGAGCGTCTCAATGCTGCGCACCACCATAGCCTTTCCGCCAGCCTCTATGAATCCCTTGGGGCGCTCTTCCGTCATACTGCCAAAGCGGGTACCCATTCCGGCAGCCATAATAACAGCCGTCTTTATCATACGCCAAGCTCCTCCATGAATGCCTCTTTATTCTGAATAGGCGTTGTCGTGGGACGTCCCAAGTCTTCACGAGAGTCTATCTTTACACGCAGTTCCAGCAATACGGGACCTTCCATATTCTCTAACTGCTTAAGAGCATCAATCATCTCCTGTTCGGTAGTAGCACGGAAAGCATGCTGATAACCACTGGCTTTTGCCATAGCCACAGCATCCAGCTCATAGCCGATGGTGGGCTGTCCACCCACACTCTCATGTGCATTATTATTGAAGAGGATATGGAAGAAGTTCTTGGGATTCATGCTGGCTACGATGCCCAGTGCACCGGTGTGCATGATAAAGGCACCATCGCCATCGAAGCAGAAGACACGTCGCTGGGGCTTCTCTAATGCGATGCCCAGCGCGATGCTGCTGCTATGTCCCATGCTGCCTACGGTGAGGAAGTCGTGACCGTGTCCCTGCTGCTTAGCCTCGCGATATTCGAAGAGCTCACGAGAGAGTTTGCCTGTTGTCGAGACAATCATATCGTCAGCATGCAGATGGTCAACTACCAGTTTCATGGCATCTTCACGACTCAGCGGGTTATCATTCGAACGGGCGTTCTTCAGTTTATAACTACCAAAAGTTCCCTTGCGGATAACGATGGCCGTAGGTGCCTTACGCTGCAGAGACAGCTCTACTTGCGACTGTATCTGAGCCACGTCTTCCAGTATAATATAAGGTATCTGCATGGCATCAAGCAGAGCCAGCGTCACCTCACCCTGCTTCACGTGCTGAGGCTCATCGTGTACACCTGGCTCACCACGCCAGCCTATCATCAGCACCATAGGAATGCTGTACACCTTCTCATCAGCCAGTGACAACAGCGGGTTCACCGTATTGCCAAGACCTGAGTTCTGCATATATACCAGTGCAGGTTTTCCTGTGGCCAGATAATGACCAGCGGCAATACCCACGGCATTACCCTCGTTGGCAGCAATAATATGTTTCTCGTGTGGTGCCGTGTCAGTGATATAGGCACAGATATTCTTCAACAGGGAGTCGGGCACGCCAGTAAACATGTCGATACCGCTCTTCACCAATGCTTCGTATGCTTCTTTAACGTCTATCATTTCGTCCCAGGTATTAATTCAAGAATTTGTTTGATGGGCATACACAGTTCGTTGGCATCGTAGGAACGGTGGTTCTCCAGAATGCTGCTGGCAACCTTCACCATAGCGGGGTAGGCGGCACGCAGCATGTGGTTAGCGTAGATCACTACGTTGATACCCCATTCTGCCAGTTCTTCCTCACGCAGATGATTATAAGTGGTAGGCACAGCAACGATGGGCACGAAGGGATGCTTTTCATGGAAACGCTGACAGAACTCGCGGATATCCTCGCCCGTCTTCTCCTTCGAGTGGATCATGATGCCGTCGGCACCGCCCTGCTCTACGTAGGCGCAGCAGCGCTCCAGAGCGTCATCTACGCTCTTGCCGGCAATAAGGCTCTCGCAGCGGGCAATAATCATAAAGTCCTTGGTAACCTGAGCGTTCTTTCCTGCACGAATCTTCTCGCAGAAATGCTCTATGGTATCTTGTGTCTGGATAGCATCGGTGCCAAACAGAGAATTCTTCTTCAGTCCAATCTTATCCTCAATAATAACAGCAGAGATACCGTTGCGCTCCAGTGTTCGAACGGTAAATACAAAGTGCTCCAGTTTGCCACCCGTATCGCCGTCATAGATGATAGGCTTAGTGGTACACTCCAGCACATTGGTCAGATCCTGCATACGTGTAGTCAGGTCTACAGCCTCGATGTCAGGCTTTCCCTTAGATGTGGAGTCGGTAAGCGAACTAGACCACATACCATCGAAAGACTCTGTACGAAGACCGTTTTTGATTTCCAAGTTCTCACAGATAAGACCAGACAAGCCATCGTGGACCTCAAGTATGCGAACCACGGGCTTTGCCTCAATCAGTCGGCGAAGCGACTTCAGACGTACATCGGGCGTCGTACCAATCTTCTTGATTTCCTTGTCGAGCGATGAAGACTCGATGCCTTTGGTATAGGGAATCTCGATGACCTCTCCGCCCCATTCCTTCATCACGTTGATGGCTTCGGCACGCAGTTCCTGATCAGGTCCCTGCTGCCAGTCGTCACCATGAATCATGTAGTCGGGCTTTAACTGACGCAGGTTGGCGGTATAGCTCCATTCGTTTTGAGGTACCACTTGGCTGACGCCTTTGATGTTCTCAACCACGTTCTTTCGCTGTTCGTATGTGAGGTAGGGCAAACGCTTGTGCTGGGCGATGGCCTTGTCGGTGAAGAGGCCAATAATCAGGTCACCATATTTCGCGCCCTCGTTGATAATATTGATCAATCCAGGGTGCATAATGTCAGCAATCATGCCCAAATATACGGTTTTATTCTTCATAGGTCGTTTACTTTTTATTATTGTCTGCAAAGGTACGAATTTTTTTTAATAAAAAAGCATCGATTCTCAGAAAAGAGAACCGATGCTTTATTTTCGAAGGGGAAAATTAGTCTTCCACTTTGATGGCGGCGCGCTTCTCCTTGATGCGGGCTGCCTTACCAGTGAGCTTGCGCAGGTAGTACAGCTTAGCGCGACGAACCTTACCTACCTTGTTCACCTCGATGCTATCGATATTGGGCGACTCGATGGGGAAGATACGCTCCACACCGATGGTGCCTGACATCTTGCGAACAGTGAAACGCTTCTTCTCACCGTGACCTACGATCTTGATGACCACACCACGATAGAGCTGAATACGCTCCTTGGTACCCTCGATAATTTTGTAAGCGACAGTTACAGTGTCACCAGCCTTGAAGGTGGGGTGCTGCTTGCCGGTTGCAAATGCTTCTTCAGCAACTTTAATTAAATCCATTGTTTTAACTGATAATTAAATTTGTTGTATCGTTCCAACGCAACATAACAGGCAACTCTCCTATCTTCCTGCCAGCGATTACGCGGAAAGCGGGTGCAAAGGTACTGCTTTTTAAGTGAAAAGTGAAAAGTGAAAAGTGAAAAGTGTTTGCTGTTAACTTTTTTTAGGAATAAAAGTTGGGGCGTAAGTCGCAGAGTATGAACTATTTTTTCTATTTTTGCAGAAATTTAATCAAGGTACAATGAAGAAATTAATTCAGTTATCGGCATTGGCAATCATCGTGTTGCTCTCGGCCTGTACGTCTCACTATCAATTGACAGACATGAGCCGTACGCGAATTATTATTGACAAGACGTATGACGTAAATCCTGATGCTGCCGCAATAGCCTTCTTGACTCCTTATAAGCAGAAGGTGGACTCGCTGATGGGGCCCGTAGTAGGGCGAGTGGCTCACGATATGGAAGCCAACAGGCCAGAGAGCGACTTGTCGAACCTCTTGCCAGATATCCTTATTCACATGGCTCAGCATTACAATGAGGCACCCGATTTCGCCGTGTATAATATGGGTGGCATTCGTGCAGGCTTGGCAAAGGGAGAGGTGACCTATGGTGATGTGCTCGATGTGGCTCCCTTTGAGAATAAGATATGTTTCATTTCCTTGAAGGGCGACAAAGTGTTAGAGCTCTTCTCGCAGATTGCCCATCGTGGAGGCGAGGGCGTGAGCCGAGGGGTGCAGATGGAGATCACCAAGGATGGAAAACTCCTTTCGGCACGTCTCTTTGGCAAAGCCATTGATCCTGAGGCCAACTATCGTATCGCTACCATTGACTATCTGGCGCAGGGAAATGATGGGTTGACGGCTTTCAAGAGCGGCACCAACCTGAACTCGCCTACTGACGAGAAAAACAATGCGCGCTTTATTATCCGTGACTACTTCCTGGAAATGTCCAAGCAGGGCAAGGTGGTAGACTCGAAGGTTGA
>CAZIKA010000022.1:0-23538 GCA_964539705.1 uncultured Prevotella sp.
TTGGTTCGCATGATGCAGGGCAAGCACTCTAACTACGATACCGATGTGTTCCAGCCTATTATCAAGGCCGAGCAGCAGATCACAGGACTCAAGTACACCACCTTCGAAGAAGAGACTGAGAATCCTATCACCAAGGAGCAGGACAATATCAATGTGGCTATGCGTGTCTGCGCCGACCACTTGCGTGCTGTGGCCTTCTCTATTGCTGATGGTCAGTTGCCTTCAAATGCCAAGGCTGGCTACGTGATTCGTCGTATCCTGCGCCGTGCCGTACGTTATGCCTACACCTTCCTGGGTCAGAAAGAGGCCTTCCTTTACAAGCTCCTGCCTACCCTCACAGAGGAGATGGGCGATGCCTTCCCCGAGTTGAAGGCTCAGCAGACTCTCATCGCAAAAGTGATGAAGGAAGAGGAAGATTCATTCCTGCGCACCCTTGATAAGGGTATCGGTATGTTGAATGACGCAATGGACAAACTCAAGGCTGAAGGCAAGACCGAGCTCGACGGTGTTCAGGCTTTCCGCCTCTTCGATACCTACGGATTCCCCTTGGATCTCACCGAGCTAATCTGCCGTGAGAACGGTTTCACCGTTAACGAGGAACAGTTCAATGCCGAGATGCAGAAGCAGAAGGACCGTGCCCGTAATGCCGCAGCTGTTGAGAACTCTGACTGGGTGGAGCTGCAGGCTGGCGAGCAACAGTTCGTGGGCTACGACTTTACAGAATATGAGTGTCACATCCTGCGCTACCGCAAGGTTACCCAGAAGAAGAACGAGTTCTACGAGCTGGTTCTCGATAATACGCCGTTCTATGGTGAGATGGGTGGACAGGTAGGCGATCAGGGCGTACTCGTTAATGAGGACGAGACTATCGAGATTGTCGATACCAAGCGCGAGAACAACCAGAGCGTACATATCGTGAAGCAGTTGCCTAAGGATCCTTCGACACAGTTCATGGCTTGTGTAGATACCGACAAGCGCAATGCCAGTGCTGCAAACCACACAGCAACCCACTTGCTCGACTATGCCCTCAAGCAGGTATTGGGCGACCATGTGGAGCAGAAGGGTTCGTTTGTATCGCCTGACACTCTGCGCTTCGACTTCTCACACTTCGAGAAGGTTACCGACGAGCAGATCCGCGAGGTAGAGCGTATGGTGAACGATATGATCCGCCAAGATATCCACATCGACGAGCATCGTGATATGCCTTTCGAAGAAGCCAAGCAACTCGGTGCTATCGCCCTCTTCGGTGAGAAATACGGCGACAAGGTGCGTGTGGTTCGCTTCGGTCCTTCATGCGAGTTCTGCGGTGGTGTTCACGCTAGCAGCACAGGCCGCATCGGTATGTTCAAGATTCTCTCTGAGAGCTCTGTAGCTGCAGGCATCCGTCGTATCGAGGCCAAGACAGGCGGTGAGTGCGAGGAACTGCTCTATCAGCTGGAGGACACCCTCAAGGCCGTGAAGTCATTCTTCAATAATGCAAAGGATCTGCAGGCCGTTATCCGCAAGTATATTGAGGAGCACGATGCCATGAAGAAAGAGATTGAGGGTTTTCAGGCACAGGCTGTAGAGCGTGCCGCCCAGCGTCTCGTTGAAAAGGCTCGCGAGGTCAACGGCGTCAAGGTTATCACTACTGTTGTGCCTATGAATCCTGCTGCCGCAAAGGATCTGGCCTTTAAGATTCGTGCCGCTGTTGAGGGCTCACTACTCTGTGTTATCGGTTCTCATGACAACCAGAAGCCCCAGCTCTCTATCATGATGAGCGACGATTTGGTAAGCGATCACGGACTTAATGCCGGTCAGATGGTACGCGAAGCTGCCAAACTGATTCAGGGCGGTGGCGGCGGACAGCCTCACTTCGCTCAAGCAGGCGGTAAGAGTGTTGATGGCCTCAGCGCTGCCGTCGATAAAGTTATTGAATTAGCAAACTTATAATCAAATAAAAAAGGAGGTTTTTGAACCTCCTTTTTTTATTTATCGTATGCATGAACTGGATAGTCAATGGTATAATGCAGACCTCGACTCTCTTTACGTTCCAAGGCGAAGCGGGTGATGAGGTAGCCCACGTTAATCATGTTGCGCAGCTCGCAGATATCCTTCGTGGCCTTTACACGTTTGAAGAGGTTCTCGGTCTCCTCGTAAAGGGTATCAAGACGCACCCAAGCGCGATGCAGGCGCAGGTCGGAACGAACAATGCCCACATAGTTGGACATGATTTCACCCACCTCCTTGACACTCTGCGTGATGAGCACTTTTTCTTCGTTGGTCAGCGTACCCTCATCATTCCACTCAGGCACCTTTTCGTTGAAATCATATAGATCCACATGCTCCACCGAGTGCTTGGCAGCTGCATCGGCATAGACAACAGCCTCAATCAATGAGTTGGATGCCAAGCGGTTACCACCATGCAAACCTGTGCACGAGCATTCACCGATGGCATAGAGGCGCTCGATGCTGCTACAGCCGTTCAAATCAACCTTGATACCACCGCACATATAGTGGGCAGCAGGACGCACGGGGATATAATCGGTGGTGATATCGATACCCATCGACAGGCACTTCTGATAGATATTGGGGAAGTGCTTTCGGGTCTCGGCAGGCTCTTTATGTGTGACGTCCAAGCATACATGATCCAATCCGTGAATCTTCATCTCCTTATCAATGGCACGAGCCACGATATCACGTGGAGCCAGTGAGAGGCGCTCGTCGTATTTTTCCATAAACGACTCGCCATTAGGCAGTCGCAGAATACCGCCGTAGCCACGCATCGCCTCTGTGATGAGGAAGGCGGGATGCGTCTCGCCTGGCGAATAAAGGGCCGTGGGATGGAACTGTACAAACTCCATATCAGCCACCGTACCCTTGGCACGATACACCATAGCCTCACCGTCGCCCGTAGCAATAACGGGATTCGTGGTAGTCTGATAAACGGCACCACAGCCACCCGTACACATCAGCGTCACCTTCGACAGATAAGTATCCACCTTCTCAGTCTCAGGATTCAGCACGTAGGCACCATAACAGTTGATATAAGGTGTGCGACGCGTAACCTTTGCACCCAGATGGTGCTGGGTAATAATCTCCACAGCGAAATGGTTCTCCTTAACAATGATATCAGGGTTATTACGCACGGCAGCCATCAGTCCACGCTGAATCTCGGCGCCCGTATCGTCAGCATGATGCAGGATGCGGAACTCTGAGTGTCCGCCCTCACGGTGAAGGTCAAACGAGCCGTCTTCCTTACGGTCGAAATTAACACCCCATTCTACCAATTCACGGATTTGCTCAGGCGCATTACGTACCACCTGCTCTACGGCAGCACGGTCGCTGATATAGTCGCCCGCAATCATCGTATCCTCAATGTGCTTGTCGAAATCATCAACTGCCAGATTGGTAACAGAAGCCACGCCACCCTGCGCAAACGAAGTATTGGCTTCATCAAAGGAAGTCTTACAGATAATACACACTTTTCCTTTTTTCGCACGAGCCACTTTCAGGGCATAACTCATACCGGCTACACCTGCGCCGATAATCAGAAAGTCATATTTGTAAACCATACAAATCAATTTAATGGTGCAAAGGTACGAATAAGCGAGTAAAATGCAAAAGGAAAACTTGTTTTTCTTCCATTTTCGAACGAAAGTACCTTCGACAAAGTCAAAGGTACAAAATAATTCATAATTCATAATTCATAATTCATAATTATTTTCTATCTTTGTAACCGCTATGATGAAAAGACTGATTTTTGGAGCCCTGCTATCCGTTTCGATAACAGTCTCCGCACAAATAGATTCGCTGGAGCAGAAGCTTCCCTGGCCTCAAAGCATACAGGTAAAACTCGACTCCATGATGCGCGCCCCGATGCTCGACTATACCCAGATGGGTATCATGGTATGGGATCTTACCGACGACCAGTCGTTGTTCAGTATGAATAGTCGTCAGCTTCTGCGTCCAGCATCCACCATGAAACTAGTGACAGCCATCACTGCACTCGATTGTATGGGAGGCGACTACCAGTTTACCACCTCTATATACTATAAAGGAGATATCAATAATCACCGATTTAACGGTGCACTTTATTGCGTAGGTGGCATGGACCCAGCTTTCTCATCCGATGATATGGATCTCTTTGCACGCAGCGTGAAGGAAATGGGTATTGACACCATCTGTGGCTGTCTCGTTGCCGACGTCTCTATGAAAGACACGTTGAAATGGGGAGAAGGCTGGTGCTGGGATGACAAGAACCCTACACTCACCCCATTGCTGATAGACCGAAAAGACGATTTCCTGCCTATGCTTATCAGCGCACTCGCCAATTATGACATCGTGATGACAGACATCACCCTCAAGAAAGGTACTCTTGACGAGGAAGCTAAATTGCTCTGTGAACGTAAGCGGAGCATTGACCAGATACTGCTACGCATGATGAAGGACAGCGACAATCTCTATGCAGAATCCATGTACTATCAGATTGCAGCTCGCAACGACAAATGGAGTAAGGCACTCTATGCCCAACGACAGCAACGGGCAGTCATGGAGCGTGCGGGGCTGAAGAGTAGTATCTACCGACTGGCAGATGGCAGCGGACTCTCACTCTACAACTACCTCTCTGCCGAATGTCTGCTCCGTCTCTTGCGCTATGCCTATCGTCATAAGCCCATCTATGACCACTTACTCCCATCTTTGCCAGTTGCCGGCGAGGATGGTACACTTAAGAAACGCATGAAGGACACCCGTGCCGAAGGCAATGTACAAGCCAAGACGGGCACACTGACTGGTATCATCTCTCTTGCAGGCTATTGTACGGCCTCCAATGGCCATCGTCTCTGCTTTGCTATTATTAATCAAGGGGTACAGCGAGCACGAGAGGCTCGAGACTTTCAAGATAAGATTTGCGATATCCTCTGCGAATAAGACACAACAAAAAACCTGCTCGATATGAGCAGGCTTTCTTTTTTATATTGGTGATTATCAGAAGTTAACACCGAAGTTGATAAAGAATGCACCATTGTGCTGAGATATATCATCGTTATCATAAATGTTGGTAATACCAAACTGATAACCCATTTCCAGATACAGCTTTGTGTACTCAACACCACAACCAATCTTCATGCCTACGTCAGGACGAGAATAGCGTTCGCTCTTGAAAGAGGTCCTAGTGACAGTATTACCGGTACCTGTACCATCATCCTGTTTCATGCTACCACCAACACCAAAGCGGAAAGTGGGACCCAAATAAGGCAGAACAGCGATATCGTCTGTAGCCTGAATGCCATATTTGAACAATACAGGGATTTCCAGATAGTTCAGATCAACTTTTTCCTTGCCCTTACCTTTGGCACCACACATCGTGAAATAAAGGCCTGACTCAAGGAATATTGGTGTAGCATCGCTGACACGCAGACCAATAACACCACCTAAGTTCATACCAGCCTTTGCTTTGGCATCACTAGTTTCATCACCAGTAAGTGTTGATACGTTCAAACCGACACGTGCACCATAATAAACAGTGCTCTCACTCAAGGTAAAACCGCCGCTGCTATATTGAGCGAACGAAGGTGCTGCAAACAGCACGGCTACAATAGCCACTAAAATTTTTTTCATGTTATTGTTTTTTAGTTAATGTTTTGTAAACTGTATGCAAAATAACAAGTTTTTTTTGAGATATGCAAGTTTTTTTCAAACTTTTTTACAGCAGCGAGATAGTAAACAGATAAACCACAGCTGCAGGGATAGCCAATAACGACGAGTCGAAGCGGTCAAGCATACCTCCATGACCAGGCAGTATATTACCACTATCCTTGATACCCAGCGTGCGTTTGAAAAGGCTCTCCACCAGATCACCCCACGTGCCGAATATCACGACGGTGAGTCCCAGTCCTACCCAATGCAACATATTGAGGTTGGCTTGTCCTACGCTATATCTGTTTAACAGCCACCATATCAGCATAGCAATACCTACGACCAACAGACCACCACCGACACTGCCCTCCCACGACTTGCCTGGCGAGACCCTTGGGAAGAGTTTATGGCGCCCCAGCAGTGAGCCGCAGAGATAGGCCCCCGTATCGTTCATCCACAAGAATACGAATACCGACAGGGGATATACGAACGAATAGCTGCCTGCCTGTGGGAATGCCAATACGTTGAGCATCGAGAACGGCAGAGCAATATACAATTGTGGTAACATCGTGTAGGCCCAGTTGTTAATTGGGTCTTTCGCATTCAGATAGAGCTCTGCTATCAATAGATAGATGATGGTAATCAGATAGGGAATAAACACGGTGTCGGGTGTCCGTCCGCTACAATGTCCTGCCATAGCCAAAAACAGATACATCCCTGCTACAGTTGAAATAAACTGGTTCACCTGCACATAAGGTCGTTCATTCACCAGTCCGCAGAACTCCCAGATAGTGAGTCCCGTGACCAATGCAAACAGAAACACCATAGCCAGCGGATTCAGGAAACTGACCACGATAGCGGCGACGAAAAACACGCCTGTGATGGTTCTTACAATAAAGTTCTTCATAGCAAATAGTATTTTATGGTTTGTCCGGACTATCCGAAATCTCCGGATTATCAGAGTTCGTCTTTGCCTCCAAGGCTTTCGTACGTTCCTCAGCCATCTTCTCAGCTTCGGCACGCATCTGAGCCTCCAAGAGTTCATCGGCACGAGAGGTCCAAGGACGCTTGCCGAAGATGTTTTCTACGTCCTCAGCAAAGATGACCTCACGCTCCACCAAGAGCTGAGCCAGCTTGGCGTGACCCTCGGCATGCTCCGTCAGGATTTGCTTGGCACGCTCGTATTGCTCGTTAATCATCTTCAGCACCTCATCATCAATCAGTTTGGCTGTAGTCTCAGAATAAGGACGCTGGAACTGATACTCCGCGTTGTTATAGTAGCAGATATTAGGCAACTTCTCGCCCATACCTGCATAAGCAATCATTCCATAGGCCTGCTTCGTGGTACGCTCCAGGTCGTT
Source organism: uncultured Prevotella sp. (assembly GCA_964539705.1). Classification (GTDB taxonomy): domain Bacteria; phylum Bacteroidota; class Bacteroidia; order Bacteroidales; family Bacteroidaceae; genus Prevotella. The sequence continues at coordinate 6,981 of CAZIKA010000022.1, forward strand.
CATCGCACCGGTAGAGATAGTGCCCACAAAGAGTTCCTCGGCAGCACGTCCGCCCAACAGCGAGCACATCTCGTCGAGCATAGCGGGCTTGGTCTGCAGCACGCGTTCCTCAGGCAAATACCAAGCAGCACCCAGCGCCTGTCCACGAGGTACTATCGACACCTTCACCAATGGGTTGGCAAACTCCGTGAACCAAGAAATGGTGGCATGACCAGCCTCGTGTATAGCGATAGAACGCTTCTCGGCCTCAGTCATCACCTTCGTTTTCTTCTCCAGACCGCCGATGATACGGTCCACTGCATCCAGGAAGTCCTGCTTGCCTACCTTCGGACTATCATGACGGGCAGCTATCAAGGCAGCCTCGTTACATACATTAGCAATATCCGCACCCGAGAAGCCAGGAGTCTGACGAGCCAGAAAGTCCACATCGACAGTCTCGTCGAGTTTCAAGGGTTTCAGGTGTACCATGAATACCTCCTTACGTTCGTTGAGGTCGGGCAGATCTACATGAATCTGGCGATCAAAACGTCCTGCACGCAGCAGCGCCGAGTCGAGCATATCCACGCGGTTGGTAGCAGCCAGGATAATCACACCACTATTCGTGCCAAAGCCATCCATCTCCGTGAGCAGGGCGTTCAGCGTATTCTCGCGCTCATCATTACCACCCATTGCGGGGTTCTTCGAGCGGGCACGTCCCACGGCATCAATCTCATCGATGAAGATGATACAAGGGCTCTTGGCCTTCGCCTGCTGGAACAAGTCGCGCACACGACTGGCACCCACACCCACGAACATCTCCACGAAGTCTGAACCACTCATCGAGAAGAAAGGCACGCCAGCCTCGCCTGCTACAGCCTTCGCCAGCAACGTCTTACCTGTTCCCGGAGGACCTACGAGCAATGCACCCTTGGGGATCTTTCCGCCCAGGTCCGTATATTTCTGTGGGTTCTTCAGGAACTCCACAATCTCCTGTATCTCCTGCTTGGCACCAGCCTGACCAGCCACATCCTTGAATGTGATGCCCAGTTCGCCACCCTTCTCATACATCTTAGCCTTGCTTTTTCCGACATTGAAGATACCGCCTCCCATGCCGCCACCGCCGCCCATGCGACGCATGAAGAACATCCACAGGAATACCAAAAAGAAGATTGGTAGCAGACTGGTGATGATAAAGCTCAGGATACCATTGCTTGACTCGTGCTCATAGTCGAACTTACCTTTGAAGTAGCCGTTAGCGCGAGCTGAATCGACAAACTCCTCCACCTTACCGTTCTCACCATACTCCACGCTGAGGTAAGGCTCTGTACCGGTAGTAGCTGTTGTCTGATGAAACACTGACTGTATACTGTCAGGCTTCACGTACATTTTCAGCGTCTCTGATGTTTTGTTGGCAACGATACGCTCTGCATAGCCGTTATTAACAAAATTCTTAAACTCGCTGTACGTAGCCTTCCCTTTCGTTGCACCCTGCTCCTGCAGTCCGTCGGTGCCATTCTGGAAATAAAAGAATGCCAAAGCACCAATCACAAGCAGATACACCCAGTTCATATTAAACTTAGGCATCTTCGGCTGATCATTCTGATTCTGATCCATATTTTTCTATTCTTTCTTAATCAAGATCTGGAATATTTTCCAACTGGGCATCATACCACAAATGCTCCAGGTCGTAATACTCGCGCACATCAGGCAGAAATACATGTACCATCACATCGGTATAGTCCATTGCCACCCACTGTGCATTTTCCTGTCCCACCACGTGTGCAGGCTTCTCGCCCAGTTTCTTACGTGCCATCTCTGCCACGCTCTCCGTAATAGCCTCTACCTGAGCAGGCGAATTTCCCTGACAAATCACAAAATTCTTACAGATGGTGCCGTCAATACCGCTCAGGTCGGCTACCACAATCTGCGAGCCTTTCTTTTCCTGTATTCCCTCTATAATTGTTTCTACGAGTTTTTTTGTTTGTTCCATTAATTATAAGATGTATATTTTGAATGGCAAAGTTACGAAAATAATTTGAAGCCACAACCATTTCTCTATATTTTTACGGATTTTTTGAAAAAAAGTTGCAAAAAGTTTTGGAGATTCAAGAAAAAGCAGTACCTTTGCACCCGCAATTCAGCAAGAGCGCTGAATCAAAAAGAAGTTTGGGGTATGGTGTAATGGTAACACTGCAGATTCTGGTCCTGCCTTTCCTGGTTCGAGTCCGGGTACCCCAACAAAGAAAATCGCTAAGTAGCTGAAAGCTCTTAGCGATTTTTTCTTTTTCCTTTATTCTTTTGTTTCAAAGAGATCCAGGTCCTTGTTATATGCTGGCGACTGAATAGACAACAGATTGAGTACGGAGTGGAACACATAGTGCTGTTCGATGAGCGCAGGCACCTCCCCTTCCGGGGCATCCACTTTTTCAGAAATAGGTTTGTAGGTTCTAAAGTTCTCCGATGTCCAAACCAAGAAAGGAATCTCATACTGTACCTTCGGCGCCAATTTCATAGGCAGTCCGTGCATGAAAAGTTTATTCTCCCCCAGCGACTCTCCGTGATCGGAAACAAAGATCATCGCACTATTCCAGTCTGTCAACGAACGCAACATATTAATCAGACTATCCAAGAGAAAGTCGGTATAGCGGACGCTGTTGTCGTAGGCATTAACTAACATGCCGATGTTTTTCTCACCCTCCTCCACATTCTTTGCCACCGGCTTATACACCTCGAATTCCTCTGGATACTTGCTGGCATAGGCCGGCCCATGACTGGTACTCGTATGTAGCACTATCAACACCTTGTTCTTCGTGCTCGATGTAATACGTTCACGCAGTCCCTCAAGCAGTATGCCATCACAACTATTATTCGCCTGAGGATATTTCTCGCGAATAGCCTTGTCGTCCAGTATGTCGTCGATATGCAGAGGCGGCTCACCCCAGTTGGATGTACGCCATTGGACGTCGACACCCATCCTGAAGGCATAGTTGGGCAGTATCTCATACAAGTCTTCGCTGTTCTTTGGTTCCAAGATAGCCTTGACACCGGCTGTGGTATAGGTGGCACAGGCATTTGCCTGATATATTCTCAGATTCTCTTGCTTTGACAGCAGCGGATTGGTGTCGCGCTGATAGCCGTAGAGTTGGAAGTTTGCCCTTCGTGACGACTCACCGATGACGAGCACTACGACGCTCTTCTCCTTATCCGTAATCTTACCATCGGGCAGCTTTATCTCCTCGGCCTGCTTGGCAAACTTGCTGCTTGTCAGTCGGATGGTGTTCACAATATACGACCAGGGTTGCAACAGTCCGCCCAGTTCGGTGTCGTGCTGACTGATCCATAACGTCTGGTTGACATTCACCAATACCATCACCAATATGATTGCCAGCGACGAGCCACAGTAGATACCCATCTTCTTCAGTTTGCCATAAACTAGGGGCTGCCACAGGCACCACACAGCAGGCAGCACGCCAAAGGCAAAGATAAAAAGCCACAACCCCCAACTAAAGAATCCTGATGCCTCCGAGTATCTGGTGTTAAATACGTTGCCCACGGTGGTATCATCGATTATCACGCTGTAAGTGATGATGAAATAAGTTGACGTAGCATTGATGATGGAGAGGATTGTCAGCAGGATGCGCCCTACAATCCTTGTCAGGAACATCACGAGATAGGTCATCATGAAGTTCACCATCAGCATGATAACCACCAGCGACACCATCAGTATTCCCTTTGTCAGCGTATTCTCATTGCTATTGTTGAATGCATAACTAAAGAAAGGGATGTTATACAGCAACAGGGTTCCAATGCTGACAACACATGAAAAAGTGAAGAGCGACATAGGACGCTTCAGTCCCATGATCATTCCCAATAATCTACGAAACTTCCCCCCCATCTTTAGTCTTCCAATTTTCTAAGTTTCAATATCTTTTTTCCTCCAAGAAAGAAAACAACACAAGGAACCAAAACGCCTATGATGCCGCCCACACAGACATCCATCAGGAAATGCTGTGAGAGGTAGATACGCGAGAATCCGCCCAATGCAGCCAGTCCCAAAAGTAGCAGCAACACGAAGTTAAAGAGCATCCGTTCCTTCCGATTACTTTTCTCCGCCCTCAACCAATACTGGTATGCCAGGAGCAATGCGCAGCAAGTGCAGAAGACGAAGAACGTTGAGGTATGTCCAGACGGAAATGAATTGCTATGATGCAGGCTCACCCCCTCTACCAAGGGCAGCGTCAGATCGGGATAGTTCTCGAACACCACGATGGGGCGCGGCGCCATAAACAGGTGTTTCAGTATCTGCACTACAGCTCCAGCCGCCAGTTCGCAGATGGCGTAGAATAGCGTTATCTCCCATTTCCTCCAAAGCAGGGGAAGCAGGGCCAGCACATACAGAGGCCACTCTGCCAATACCGAGTAATACTTAAAGAATGTATCCAGAAACGCTGTGTGTCCACCGTTCAGCAACATATGAAGTTCCACCTTCGGATAAGCATACAGCAGCCCAAGGACGATTACCAACAGCGCGACATATGCAATGGCATAGACAGAAACCGTTCTCAATATCTGTTTCATACCAGTATTTCCATCTTATTTTCTTACTATCACACTACCGCTGGCCTGATGAGTAGCCAGTATCAGCACCTCGGCTATCTGCACGTGCTCAGGTGCATTGGCAGCATAGACAGCCACATCGGCAATATCGTCGCCTGTCAGCGGTTTGATACCTTTATATACATTGGCAGCACGGTTGCTGTCACCGTGGAAACGGATATTACTGAAGTTGGTCTCCACCAGTCCCGGTTTCAGGTTAGTCACACGGATAGCGGTATCGGCCACGTCGATACGCAGTCCGTCGGTCAGGGCTTTTACTGCCGCCTTTGTAGCGCAGTACACGTTGCCTCCGGCATAGGCCGCATCGCCAGCCACCGAGCCCATATTGATGATATGTCCGCGATTTCGCTCTACCATTCCAGGCACCACCAGCCTTGTCATCGTCAGCAGTCCTTTGATGTTGGTATCGATCATCGTCTCCCAGTCCTCACCATTGCCTTCGTATTCGGGCTCCAACCCCAGCGCTAGTCCAGCGTTGTTCACCAACACGTCAATCTCGCGCCATTCCTCGGGCAGGCCTTGGATATACTTCGTCGCCTTCTGCGTATCCCTTACGTCGAAGGCAAGCGTCAGCACATCGGCCCCCTTCCCAGTCAGTTCCTTACATATCTCTGTCAGGCGGTTCTCGTTCCTACCTGTCAGTATCAGTCGGTCACCGTTTTCTGCGAACTTTCTTGCGCAAGCCAGCCCTATGCCGCTGGTTGCTCCCGTTATCAAAACTATCTTTTTCATCCCATTTATCTTGTTTGCGGGTGCGAAGGTACGAAAAAACGAGCAAAATACCAAATGTATTTTGGCTTTTTCGACCGAAAGTATTCAGAGAAGCCAGAGTACGTATAGAGGAGCTGCCAGTTCGAAGGGGAGGAACTGGCAGCTCGAGGGTCAGGAACAGGCAGTTCCTCGGTGAGGAATGGCAAGCTCCTTTTTTGTAAAATTCTAAATCTGATCCAACGCCTGACGGATATCTGCCAGCAGGTCGTCGGCATCCTCGATACCTACAGAGAGGCGAATGAGGTCGGGGGCTACGCCTGCCTCGCGGAGCTGCTCGTCGGAGAGTTGGCGATGGGTATGGCTGGCAGGATGAAGCACACAGGTGCGAGCATCGGCTACGTGGGTGACGATGCAGATGAGCTTCAGAGAGTCCATGAACTTCACTGCTGTCTCGCGGGTGCCCTTCAAACCGAAGGCGATAACGCCGCAAGAGCCGTTGGGCAGGTATTTCTGAGCCAAAGTGTGACACTCATCGCCCTCAAGTCCGCTATAGTGCACCCAAGCCACGCGCTCGTCGGCTTTGAGGAACTCGGCAATCTTCTGCGCATTAGCGCAATGCTGCTTCATGCGCAGATGAAGCGTCTCCAATCCGAGGTTCAAAAGGAAGGCATTATGAGGTGAAGGGATAGAGCCCAGGTCACGCATCAGCTGAGCGGTGAGCTTGGTCATATACGCCATTTTACCGAATTTCTTGGTATAGGTAAGTCCATGATATGATTCATCAGGAGTGCAAAGCCCCGGGAACTTCTCTGCATGAGCATCCCAGTCGAAGTTTCCACTATCTACGATACATCCGCCCACCTGGGTGGCGTGTCCATCCATATACTTAGTCGTAGAATGGGTCACGATATCAGCGCCCCACTCAAAAGGACGACAGTTGATTGGTGTGGGGAAAGTGTTATCGATAATGAGGGGCACACCGTGACTATGGGCGATACGGGCGAATTTCTCGATGTCGAGTACCTTACAGCCAGGGTTTGAGATAGTCTCGCCAAACAAAGCCTTCGTGTTAGGACGAAAAGCAGCAGAGATCTCCTCTTCTGATGCCTCAGGATTAACGAAGGTGCACTCTATGCCCAGTTTCTTCAGCGTCACACCAAAGAGATTATACGTACCACCATATATTTCGTTAGAAGTCACGAAATGATCGCCTGCCTCACAGATATTGAAGATAGCATAGAAATTAGCAGCCTGACCGCTGGAAGTAAGCATAGCCCCTACTCCACCCTCGAGGGCAGCAATCTTCTTGGCTACCGCATCGTTTGTAGGATTCTGCAATCGGGTATAGAAATACCCCTCTTTCTTCAGGTCGAAGAGGTCAGCCATCTCCTCGGTGTTATCATACTTGAACGTGGTGCTCTGGTAGATAGGCAACACGCGCGATTCTCCATTTTTAGGTTCCCAGCCTGCCTGAACGCAGAGGGTTGCAGGCTTCATTTTCTGTTCCATTTCGTTACGTTTTATTTAGTTTTTGCGTGCAAAGGTAAGAAATTATCAGGAAAAAGCAAGTAAATGTTTGGCTATTTCGTATATTTTTTTTAAATTTGCACAGTCAAAGAAAGCCGATAATGAAACCATCAGCTCCTATGAAACATAGAAGCACGCTAAGGCAAGCCTTACTGACAATGGTAGCCCTATGTGTGCTGACACTAACCGAAGGACGAGCACAGACTTACGATTTGGACAGTCTGCATTTCACCCAAGAGCATCCGCTGATTTATGAGGATGCATGGGATTTGTGGCCTTATGCTTTCTTGGAGAATGGTGAGCCTACGGGCTACAACGTGGAACTGATGAAGATGATTTTCGAAGAGCTGAAAATCCCCTATGTCATCAAACTGAAAGATACGAAAGACGCCCTTGAGGACTTACGCGAAGGCAATTCGGACGTGATGCTGGGCATGAAAGCATTCTTCCACGACGACTATGCCCAGTACGGGCGCACCGTGTTGGCACTGTTCACGCATAGCGTGGTTTATAAAAAAGGCGAAGCCCAGAACATCAACCAGGTGGGCGACTTGGCCAACTACCGCGTGATAGTACACAACGGTAGCTTCAGCCACCACCTGATGAATCAGCACGGATGGGAAAAGAATGCCATTCGCTTTAACGACATGAAGTCGGCCATTCTGAGAGCAAAGTCAGAAGAAAGCGAGCCCATATTATGGAATACCATCTCGCTGAAATGGCTTCTCAGACAATATCATGCCGACAACCTCACACTGGCTCCCATCGAAATGCCCCACGGCGAATACCGATTTATGTCGAACAACCCCCAGTTGCTGGCTGCACTCGACAGCACCTATGCCGTACTGAAAGCGGAAAACAAACTGGAACACCTTCAAAGCAAATGGTTCTACCCAGAGCGCGAGGAAACAGGTATTCCCGCTTGGATATGGATAATAGCCAACGCATTGGTGATTATCTTTGCCATCACCATCGTATTCTATACATTCTACAAGATTCGCGAGCGGAAAGTTACACAAAAAATCAGAAAGCAGAACTCACGACTGGCAATGACGTTGAAAGCCAGCGGCGTGCGCATCTGGACTTACGACATCAAACGGCAAACCGTCACCTGGTACAATGCCAACGGAGTGGACAAGCATGAATATACGCTGCTGCAATTCTTCGACAACTACGGCGCAAACGAGATGGACCAGATTATGCAGGCACTGACACAGCTAGCTGAACGCAAGGCCGAGAACATAGAGCTGAACCTTAAGGTGCCGTCGGACGTGAACAACAACGAGTTGTGCGACTACGCCATCCTGCTATCAGTATTCCATCGCGACCGAACAGGCAAGCCAACCATCATCATCGGCACACGCAACGACATCAGCCAAGACCGACAGCGACAGCAGCGTGTGAAAAATACATTAAGGATCTATCACGCCATCTTCGACTCTGTGATGGTTGATATGACCTATTTTAATAAGGAAGGCTATCTGACAGACCTTAACGACAACGCCTGCCAGACCTTTGGAATAGCAAACAAGGATGATATCAACAAGCATATCACCATACATAGTCTCTACCAACTGAGTCCCAATGACTTCCTGGCATCCAGCCAAGAGACTTTCTATGCCACTCTCAAACGCGATGTCTCTGGGCAGGGAATCGTATGGTACGAACTAAGACTGGAACCCATGCTCGATGACGAGGGACAGCCATTGGGCTACTACGGTACAGGGCGCAAGGTGACAGAAATCGTACGCAACTACCACTTGCGAAAGGATGCCCTGCTGCGACAGAAAGAAGCCAACAAAGCCGAGCGACGCTATGTCGACAATATCAACTATACGCTGAAAGTGGGTGGTATGCGCTTCACACACTATCATCCCGACACACACATACTGACTATCTACAGCGGCATCAACGAGATACAAAACAGGCTGACCCAGACACGCGCACTACATTTCATGGACGAAGGCAGTATCAAGACAGCACAACGTATACTGATAGACATGGACCGCCGCACGATGAGTCCCATTAACGTAACGTTAAAAACCAGACTCAGACAACATCAAGGATACACTCTCTTTGTGCAACTGAACATGGTGCCCATCACTGATGAGCAGGGGAACATCGGGGAATATTTCGGCATCTGCCGCGATGTAAGCGAACTGAAGACCACAGAGGAACAGTTGGAGATAGAGACGACAAAAGCACAGGAGATTGAAACGGTGAAGAACGCCTTCCTCCACAACATGAACTACGAAATACGTACGCCGTTGAACTCCATCGTGGGATTTGCAGAATTCTTCCAACTGCCCCATGATCCTCACGACGAACCCATCTTCATCAGCGAAATCAAGAACAACTCGGCCTCGCTGCTGAAGCTCATCAATAATATTCTGTTCCTCTCGCGTATTGATGCCCATATGATTGAATTAAAGACAGCACCTACCGACTTCGCTATGACTTTCGAAAGTATGTGTGTCACCTATTGGGACAGTCATCGCAATATCAACAGTAACGCAAAGTTGAAGGTAGAGAACCACTATGAGCATATGATTCTCGACATTGACAACCAGAATATCGGTCATATCGTAGAACAACTCATTGCCAATGCTGCCATGTTTACGAAAGAAGGTTCCGTTTATGCCAGCTATGAATATGCCGGCGACCACCTGATTGTGTCGGTAGAGGATACTGGCGGTGGCATAGAAAGTGAACTGCTGGGACATATCTTCGAGCGTTTCTCTACTGGCGCCAATAATGGAACGGGGCTGGGACTAAGCATCTGTCACGAACTCACCCAACTAATGGGCGGCACCATCAATATCAAGTCGACAGAGGGAAAAGGCACCACCGTTTGGTTCACCATCCCCTGTAAGGCCATAGAAATAGAACGAAAAAACGAAGCATAGCATGACAAGACAACGATTCATAGCGCTACTGCTGACCCTGATGACGCTGACAGCGGCAATGGCAGCAGGCAACAGCAGAAACGGTCGGCTCTATTCTGAGTCAGACCCACTTGTCATCATCTGCGACTGGGATTTCCCGCCTTTTGAATACACCGACAACAGCGGTAATCCTGCTGGCTATAACGTCGATGTCCTAGACATCATCTTGAACCGCCTACACATCCCACATCGCTTCGAGATGCGCGAATGGCATAAAGCCACAGAAATGTTTGAGGCTGGACAGGCAGACCTGATTCATGCCATCGGCACTCAATATGAAATGACGCCCTATGTCCAAACACAGGACTTCGTCAATGTATACAGGGTGAAGGCAGCCTATAAAAAAGGAAAGACACCACTCAGAAGCATCAGAGCGTTGACCTATGCTGATACCATCGTGATGAAAGCCAACGACTACGCAGACAACTATCTAAAGAAACAGGCTTTCAGACCCTACTACATGAAGTACGAGTCACCCAAAGAGGCACTATTGGCAATAACCCGTAACGACGTCAGATACTACCTTTGGGGAGCTGTATCGCTGGAACTGAAGATACACGAATTAGCACTCGATGACATTGAAACATCCGAGGTGGACATTCCCATCGGCGAACTGCATATCATCGGCTACGATTCAAAGATTATCAATGCAATCGACGATGAATTTGCACGAATGTCGCAGGCTGGCGAACTGGAAGTAATCAGCGATAAATGGTTCAGACCAGAACGTTCCCATAACGACACGCCGCTCTATGCCTTCTACATCATTGCCGTAGTACTGCTGATGGCGTTGGCACTACTCATACTGATTCAACTACTACGCCGACGCATCAAACGAGCCGTAGCACGTACACAAGATGTAGGCAACATGATGGCACAGGCACTGAGCATGGGAGACTTCTACATCTTCGAGCACAATATTGCTACAGGACAGATGAAGAATGTGTACGGCAACCTGCTGCCAGTCAGCGGACTTGATGCCGAAGAGTTCTTTGCAGATATACACCCTGCCGACCTGCCTAATGCACGTGCTATCTACGGGCATCTACTACAGAATCCCGAAAAGACATTTAACGTGGCATTCAGATGGAAAGGACGCCACCTGATGGGCAACTCCATCGCAGAAATGGAAGACGGACAATTGGCACATATCGTCTACACCGTGAAAGACATCACACATGAGGTTGAGGAAGAAAAAGCCAATAACGAAGTAGGAAGTCGGTATATGAAGATCTTCCACAGCAATATCATCGCGATGTCATTCTATGATGCCAACGGTATGCTCATGGAGTTGAACGACAGTATGCGAAAGCTCTGTGAGTTTGATGAAGAGCGCGAAGCCTTCTTCCGCAAAACCTGTATGTTTGACGTACCAGTATTGAAAAACGACTTCAACCGCTTGAGCAAAGACTCGTTCCACGTCTGCCAACGCATGTACTACCCAGAGATTAACCTCGACAAATACATTGATTTCCGCATACGTCCCACGTTCGATGACCAGGACAACCTGCTCTATTATATCGTAACCTCTCGTGATGTAACAGCCGAGCGCGACACCGACCTGCAACAGCGCAAGCAAGAGAAGGAACTAAAACAGATATACAACGAGATCAATCGCTACGAGGAAGAAATGCGCTATCTGCTCGAAAACAGTAATCTGTACGTATGGTCAATGAATTTCGACACACAGCGCATCGAATTTAGCCGAACACTGACAAAGGCAGAGTTCACTGAGTCTTTCGAGGAATATCTCGACACGCTGTATGAGGACGAGCGGGCAACTGCCGCTGCCTCCATGCAGAAGCTGAAAAACGAACTGGAGCCCTTCTATGTGGTTCACCACTTCAGGTATACGTCTATTGAAAAACGACCACAGTGGCACGCCATCTGCGGAATGCCCACCTTTGACGAGGAAGGACATCTCATCGGATTCTTCGGTGTATTGAGGAATATAGATGAACTGATGGATGCACAGGACCGACTGAAGAAAGAACGCACCAGAGCGGAAGCATCAGGCATGATGAAGAGTGCATTCTTAGCAAACATGACCCATGAGATACGCACACCGCTGAATGCTATCGTAGGTTTCAGTGACCTGTTGCAGGTCATAGAAGAACCTGAAGACAGAAACGAATTCATACGCATCATTCGCAACAACTGTGACATGCTGTTGCGACTTATCAACGACATCCTTGAGGCATCAGACACGAACCAGACACTCGCCATAACCCCCACCGCCCTCGATTTCTCGCAGGTCTTTGATGACATCTGTCAGACGGTGGAACAACGTGTGCAGGAGCCTGGCGTACTATTCATTAAAGACAATCCTTACGACAGCTATCCTACAGAGCTCGACAAGGGACGTATACAACAGGTCATCACAAACTTCGTCACCAATGCGGTAAAGTACACCCATCAGGGACATATCAAGGTAGGCTACCGCGAACAAGATGGCGGACTCTATATCTATTGCGAAGACACAGGAGCAGGCATTCCCAAGGATAAGCAAGCAAGCGTGTTTGAGCGCTTTGTAAAACTAAACGACTTCGTACAGGGTACAGGTCTGGGCCTCAGTATCTGTAAAAACATCGCCGAACGCTGCGGTGGAAAGATTGGCGTTTTCAGCGAAGGCGAAGGAAAGGGTTCTACCTTCTGGCTTTGGATTCCTTGCAAGCAAATTAAACCAACAACATAAAAATCTTTAAGTTATGCAGATTAGCAAATATATGCTGGCCAGCGAACGTGATGACCTATGGGGACTCACCGTTACAACTATTGGCTACGAAGAAATTGGTCCTAGAGACCCCTATCCCACCCGTGGTCATGCCGATGGCTATTACTTTGACTTGGAGAAAGGACGCATACTGCCAGAATACCAACTATTATATATCATAGAAGGTGAAGGTATCTTCCACAGTCGCACAGTTCCAGAAGCTCATCTGAAAGAAGGCGACTTCTTCCTGCTGTTCCCTGGCGAATGGCATAGCTACCACCCTGTCGGACCAAAAGGATGGAAGAAATACTGGATTGGCTTCAAAGGTGATAATATGGATGCACGCGTACGCGCTAATTTCCTCTCACCAACGAAACCCATCTACCACGTAGGGTTCTCTGATGCCGTAGTGAGTCTCTACAAGCAAGCCTATAGTGCAGCACTAGAAGAGGCGGCCTACTCACAGCAATTGATGTCTGGCATTGTAAACCATCTCATTGGTATGATGTACTCTTTGGAGCGTAACATAGAACTGAAGAGCCGTAACCAGACGCATGTAGACATGATTAACAAAGCCCGTCTGCGCATCCGTGAATCGCTTGAGAGTCCGCTCACCATTCAGGAAGTAGCAGAAGAGTTAGGTGTCAGCTACAGCAACTTCCGCAAACTGTTCAAGGAGCATACAGGCCTCTCGCCTGCCACCTACCAGCAAGACCTGCGTTTGCAGCGCGCCAAGGAACTACTCTCCACGACAGATATGAGCATCAAAGAAATAGCTTACCAACTCAACTTCGAGTCGCCAGACTATTTCTCTGCGAAGTTCAAACTTAAAACAGGGCGCAAACCCAGCGAATATCGGAATCAGTAAAAAGCAATGGCGAGGAATCATCCTCGCCATTGTCTATACATTGTTTATAATTAATAGATGAGTTTCTCTACCCAGTAGCACCCGATACCTGCAAGATAACCGACAAAGGCTATCCACGTTATTTTCTTCAGATACCAACCAAAGGTTATCTTTTCCAAGCCCATCACCACAACGCCTGCGGCACTACCAATAATCAGCATAGAACCGCCTACGCCTGCGCAATAGGCTAACAACTGCCAGAAAATACCATCGACAGCCATATCACCAGTTGGAGCCACAGGGTACATTCCCATACAACCAGCCACCAGAGGTACATTATCTACGATAGATGACAGCACGCCTATAATACCGTTAATCAGATAATAGTTACCTGCGAAGGCTTCGTTCAAGCCCTCACCCATAGAAGTCAACACACCGATTTCCTGCAGAACGGCTACTGCCATCAGAATACCCAGGAAGAACATGATGGTAGAAAGGTCTATCTTCGACAACAGGTCGCTCACACGCTTTGCCATCGTATCATCCTCTGACGTATTCTGCATACGGTGGAAAATCTCCGTTACTGTCCACAACAAGCCTAGCACCAACAGGATGCCCATAAACGGTGGCAGATGAGTCAGGGTCTTGAAAATAGGCACAAATACCAATCCGCCTACGCCCAACCAGAAAATCACGTTGCGTTGGTTTGATGTAAAATGACTTACTTCCGACTTAGGTAGATTCTGTTCCTTATCGAACTTGCCTTTCAAAGACAGGCTAAGAATCGCAGCAGGAATGACCATCGACACCAATGAAGGGATAAATATCTCGGTCAGTACGCCCTGAGTAGTTATCACGCCCTTGATCCACAACATGATAGTGGTCACGTCACCAATAGGTGAGAAGGCACCACCAGAGTTGGCCGAGATGATAATCAGTCCTGCGTAGATCAGACGTTCCTCACGACTCTGCACCAGTTTACGCAACACCATAATCATCACAATTGACGTTGTCAGGTTATCTAGGATAGCCGACAGGAAGAATGTCATAAAGGCAACTCGCCACATTAGTTTACGCTTCGAACGCGTCTTGATAGCATCGCGTACGAAGTTGAAACCGCCGTTGGAGTCTACGATTTCCACAATGGTCATTGCACCCATCAGGAAGAACAGCGTCTCCCCTGCATCACCCAAATGATGTTGAATGCGCTCTGTAACATAAGTCACGCCATTGGGTACATCAGGGAAGAATCCCTGTACGCCAATCATCAGCAACGTCCAGCAACCCACACACATCAGCAATGCGATAGCCGCCTTGTTAATCTCAAACACGCTCTCAAGGGCGATGCATAGATAGCCCACCACGAAAAGCGTGATAATTAGTACTGTAAATGTCATTTCAGTTATTGATTTATTTGTTTTTAATATGTCCTTACATCAAATTGGCTGCAAAAGTACTAAAAAAAACGATTCAAACAAAAAACTATGTCCAAAAATCAAAATATGATGCTAAGAATAAACAGAAGTGTGTACTTTTGCGGACAAATAAGCTAACACACTAAAACAACAATGGGAAATAAGAAATATTTCTTTGCTGTAGATCTGGGAGCCACCAGTGGGCGCACCATTATTGGCCATATCGAGAACGATAAATTTGAGTTGGAAGAGGTAACCCGCTTCCCCAACAACCTCATAGAACAGGGTGGTCACTACTATTGGGACATCTACGCCCTTTATTTCGAAA
The DNA here is from genome assembly GCA_964539705.1 of uncultured Prevotella sp. Classification (GTDB taxonomy): domain Bacteria; phylum Bacteroidota; class Bacteroidia; order Bacteroidales; family Bacteroidaceae; genus Prevotella. The sequence goes on from CAZIKA010000022.1 coordinate 22,063, forward strand.
TCATCCGCGGACTGAAAGAAGTAGCTCAGCGTGGATTGGAAGTCACCTCAATAGGTATCGACACCTGGGGTGTAGACTTTGTGTTCATCGGAGATGACGGTGCTATATTAAGGAATCCACGCGCCTATCGCGATCCTATCACCTTTGAGGCGATGGACGACTACCTGAAGAATGTTATCTCTAAGAAAGAGGTTTACAATGTAACTGGTATCCAGTTCATGAACTTCAACTCTATCTTCCAGCTCTATGCTATGAAGCTCGAGGGCAACTCCGCATTTCGTAATGCTTCGAAGATTCTCTTCGTGCCCGATGCACTCAGCTGGATGCTCACAGGCAACGAGGTTTGCGAATATACCATCGCATCTACCTCGCAGTTGCTCGACCCACGCACTAAGCAACTCGACGAGCGACTGCTCAATTCTCTGGGACTTACCCGCTCTAAATTTGGCAAGATGGTCAACCCAGGAACTCAGATTGGTGTGCTCACCGAAGAAGTGCAGCGACTCACAGGACTTGGTCCTGTTCCTGTCATCGCTGTGGCTGGTCACGACACTGGCTCTGCCGTTGCTGCCGTACCTGCAAAAGACGAAAACTTTGCTTACCTCTCAAGTGGCACCTGGAGCCTTATGGGTATTGAGACGAAAGATGCCATCATCAACGACCTCTCATACGAGCGCAATTTCACCAACGAGGGTGGCATTGAGGGCACTACCCGCTTCCTGAAAAACATCTGTGGTATGTGGCTTTATGAGCGCTGTCGCTTGGAATGGCCTGAGGAAATACGCAAACTTTCACATCCCGAGTTGCAAGGGCAGGCTATGACAGTAGAGCCATTCCGCTCAATTATCAATCCTGATGACGCAGTTTTTGCAGCGCCATCGAGCATGATTGGCGCTATTCAGAAATATTGTCGCGACACCAACCAGCACGTGCCAGAGACACCTGCAGAAATATGCCGATGCATCTTCGATTCACTAGCCCTCCGTTATCGTCAGGTATTCGAGTGGCTACAAGAGTTTTGGAAGGAACAAGGTAATCTCTCGCCTCTCACCTCTCACCTCTCACCTCTAAAAACGCTCCATATCATCGGTGGTGGCTCGCTCAATAGATATCTGAACCAGTTTACGGCCAACTCCACTGGCGCAACCGTTCTGGCTGGTCCTCAGGAGTGCACCGCTATCGGAAACATCATGCTTCAGGCTAAGGCCTTAGGTCTTGTCAGCGACATCTGGCAGATGCGTCAGATCATTGCCAACTCAACAGAAATGAAGAAATACGAGCCGCAGGACAAAGAAACCTGGGACGAAGCTTATAAAAAGTATCTAAACATAACAAACAAATAAAACTCAAAGCAAATGAAAGCAGAACTGATTGAAAAAGCTTATGCCGTAGCGAAAGACCGCTATGCAGCCGTTGGCGTTGATACCGACGCAGTACTTGACCAGCTCCAGAAACAGCAGATCTCACTGCACTGCT
>CAZIKA010000023.1:0-13462 GCA_964539705.1 uncultured Prevotella sp.
CGATAGAATATCTTGACATCAAGCAGTGGCCTGTGGAAGAAGGCGATTGCTTTACTGAGGAGGATATCAAGAAGGCTGCCAAGGTGTGTGTGGTAGGTGCTACGGTGGTTAAGGAATTGTTTGGCGAGAATGTCGACCCCATCGGTAAGACCATCCGTTTCAAGTCAATCCCCATGCGAATCGTCGGTGTGCTGAAAGCCAAAGGCTATAATTCGTGGGGTATGGATCAGGACAATGTTATTATTGCGCCCTATACCACAGTGATGAAACGTATCGCAGCGCAGACGTGGTTCTCGAGTATTGTTTGCTCGGCGATTACCGAAGATTTGTCGGATGCAGCTATCGAGGAGCTGACCCAGATGCTGCGCGACAATCACAAACTGAAGGGTGAGGCAGTCGATGATTTTACAATCCGTTCGCAGGCTGAGATGATGGAGACGATGTCTACAACGATGGATATGGTGACGCTGATTCTTGTTGTTGCTGCTGCTTTCTCTTTGCTGGTGGCAGGTATTGGTATTATGAATATCATGCTGGTCAGCGTGACTGAGCGTACCAAGGAGATTGGTCTGCGTATGGCTGTAGGCGCCACGGGTGCTGTCATCTCCCTGCAGTTCCTCATTGAATCGGTACTCATCAGTGTGACTGGCGGTCTGCTCGGCATTATTGTGGGGTGCAGTGCCAGTGAATTTCTGGTTCCGATGTTTGGAATGCCCAGCAGCGTGCCCGTTTGGAGTATCTATGTATCATTCCTCGTGTGTGTTGTTATTGGTGTAGGCTTTGGCTATGTGCCTGCTGTAAAAGCCGCTCGTATGGATCCTATAGAAGCTATCCGTCATGAATAAGTATAATTTCATGTTTTCCATGAACAAGCACATTGCTGCTGCTTGTCATTTCACCTTATGGGCATTCATGTTCCTGTCGCCTCTGACATACTGGAGAGGAACGAACATAAACTGGATACACTATCTGATGACCTGTATGCAGCCCCTGTTGCTCATGGTGGTGTTTTACGCCAACTACATGTACTTGGCACCGAAATACTTCGTGGCAGGCAAGCATCGCTACGACTTGATCATTAATGTGATACTGATTACGTCGTTAGGTGTTTTCTTGCACTATTGGATGAACCAGGTTAACAACATCTTCGTGCCCCGAGTGAGTTGGCGAAGCGAGGATGCGATAGGTACCGTGACGTATATTGTCCGTGACTGTCTGAACCTGGCCGTCTTCGCAGCAGGTGCCACCGCACTGGCTGTGGCGCGTCGATGGGTTACTACAGAACAGAAACTGAAGGAGGTAGAGGCGATACGTGTGGAGGCAGAACTAACAAACCTGCGCAATCAGATGAGTCCCCACTTCCTGCTCAATACCCTGAACAATATCTATGCTCTGACAGCTATTGATTCCGAAAAGGCTCAGGAGGCTATTATGCAATTGTCGAAGATGTTGCGCCATATGCTTTACGACTATCAACTGCCTACCGTGCCCTTGAAGGATGAGGTGGATTTTACCAGAAATTACGTCAGCCTGATGAAATTGCGCTTGCCGCCGTCCGTCGATGTGTCGTTTAACGTCAATTGTTCTTCGTGTAGTCTGGTGGTTGCTCCTTTGATATTCATCTCTATTGTGGAGAATGCCTTTAAACATGGGGTCAGTCCTACAGAACCAAGTTTTGTGCATATCAAGTTTGAGATTGATAAAGAAGCGAACCGAGTAACCTGCGATATCCGCAACTCTAATTTCCCCAAGACGGCACAGGATCGTAGCGGACATGGTATAGGACTTCATCAGATGCAGCGCCGATTGGACTTGCTGTATTCTGGTCGCTATGAATGGCAGAAAGGCGTCACGGAGGATGGGAAAACGTATTTTTCACATATAGTTATTAACACATAATTTTTATTAGAATGAATTTATCTTGTGCTATTATAGACGATGAACCACTGGCATCAGGCCTGTTGGAGGGTTATGTCAACAAAACACCTTATCTGGAACTGAGAGGCACCTACAATAGTGCTGTTACAGCGATGCGCGATCTCCGCGATAATCCTGTACAGTTGCTCTTTCTTGACATTCAGATGCCAGAACTAAGTGGTATCGAGTTTGCAAAGATATTGCCTCATGATACAAAAATAATATTCACGACCGCGTTCTCGCAATATGCCATTGAGGGTTTTCGAGTCAATGCGCTTGACTATCTGCTGAAGCCCATCAGTTATCAGGACTTTTTGCGATCCACCGATAAGGCGCTTGACTGGTTCTCTTTGCAGAGAAAGCAGGAGGCTTTCTTGCGAGACCGCTTCCTTTTCGTGAAGAGCGACTACAAGCTGCAGCGCGTGGATATGGATGATATCCTCTATATTGAGGGTCTTAAGGATTATGTGCGCTTCTATCTGGCCTCGGGCGAGAAACTCATGTCTCTGATGTCTATGAAACGATTGGAGGACTTCTTGCCTCGTCCCGAGTTCTTGCGTACTCATAGAAGTTATATTGTACATATGCCCAAGGTGCGTGCAATAGATCGTTTGCGCATTGTTTTAGACGAAACGTATATTCCTGTCTCTGACAACTATAAGGATGAGGTGATGAATTATCTGGAACAGCATACGCTGGTATAGGGGAAGTAAGAAGTGATAAGTGGGTTTGACAAAATAAGAGGATGAGACTGTCGCCATTGAAAAAAAACAAAAAAAATACTGTGGCGGCAGCAAATTCTTCACTCTTCACTTTTCTCTCTTCACTTTTTTTCGTAACTTTGCGCTCGGAAAATTCAAATTCATTATTTTATAATAAAATTTTATTATGGTTAACTACAAGGATTTGGGTCTCGTAAATACCCGCGAGATGTTTAAGAGAGCAGTGGCTGGTGGCTATGCTATCCCCGCTTTCAATTTCAACACAATGGAGCAGATGCAGGCTATCGTTCAGGCTGCTGTTGAGACAAAGTCTCCTGTTATCATGCAGGTTTCTAAGGGCGCTCGTAACTATGCTAACGCTACTATCCTCCGCTATATGGCAGAGGGTGCTGTGGCTTATGCTAAGGAGCTCGGCTGTGAGCATCCTGAGATTGTGCTTCACCTCGATCATGGTGACAGCTTCGAGCTCTGTAAGGATTGTATCGACATGGGCTTCTCTTCTGTGATGATTGATGGTTCACACCTCCCCTACGAGGAGAACATCGCTCTGGCAAAGAAGGTTGTTGACTACGCTCATCAGTTCGATGTAACTGTAGAGGCTGAGCTCGGTGTACTCGCTGGTGTTGAGGATGAGGTATCTGCTGCTGAGTCACACTACACCAAGCCTGAAGAGGTGATCGATTTCTCAACCCGTACAGGTTGCGACTCACTCGCTATCTCTATCGGTACCTCTCACGGTGCTCACAAGTTTACTCCAGAGCAGTGCACACTGGTGAACGGCGTCCTTGTTCCACCCCCATTGGCATTTGACATCCTCGCTGAGATCGAGAAGAAACTCCCTGGATTCCCCATTGTGCTCCACGGTTCTTCTTCAGTTCCTATGGACGAGGTGAACACCATCAACCAGTATGGTGGCAAGCTTGAGGCAGCTATCGGTATCCCCGAGGAGCAGTTGCGTAAGGCTTCTAAGAGTGCTGTTTGTAAGATCAATATCGACTCAGACTCTCGTCTGGCTATGACTGCTGCTATTCGCAAGCACTTGGCTGAGCATCCTGGAGACTTCGATCCTCGTCAGTATCTGAAGCCCGCTCGCGAGAACATGAAGAAGATGTACATCCACAAGATTGTGAATGTGCTTGGTTCTGACGGCAAGCTTGCTCAGTGCTAATCCACTGACACACGATAAAAATAAATCCCTGCCATTCGGTAGGGATTTATTTTTTGTATATATCTTTCTTACTCTTTTATCTTCTTATTTCGGTTGTTCACCTTCCAAGCGTTCAACTCCGCCCGTCAGTGGATTGAGCCAAAGGTGAGTAGTGTAATGCTTGTTGAAGAGGTCACCACTGAGCAGTTCTACGTTGCCAAACTGAGCGGCAGGCAACTCGGTACTTAGCACCGCGTCAATACCTTGATACAATGTGATGCGCATACGTCCTGGCACATTCACGTAGACGCCAGCCTCGTAGACTTTCTTCTTTGCTTTTACAGCAGCTTTTTCGTCTATAGTTGTCGGAATGAACTGCATATTCTCTACGCTAATATAATAAGGTGCACCAGATAAATCATCGGTATCGACAAGACCGTAAACTTGTGAAAGGCGGAACAGTAGTTGGCGGTCAAACGATCCGTCAGGGCATACGGTTACTGAATGCTCTGTGGTATCGCACTCGTAGGTACCTTTAAACATACTGGTAAGTGCTTCATCCTGTGTGTCAATCTGATGGAGCATCAGTCGCAACTGCTCACCGTCTTTTGGCATATAATCGGCTTGTCCCTTGATAAGCAGGTTGCGATTTTCGCGTAGGTCGTAGATTTCTTGGGCGGTCAACTCGGCCATCTTTGCTGTACTGCCTGCGGAAAGTATCTCTTGAGTAAGGAACTGGCGGGGGGGAGTACGCTTTTTCTTAGGATATGGCACAAAGGATTTGAATTCCTTGGTGGCTGTTGGCGTTGCGTTGATAGCCAGAAGACGTCCGTCGTCAGATAGTGCTACGTTGGCAGCTACTGTGCGTGCGTTAAATTTGATGGCATATTTCTTGGTTGAGTCAGGCACAGCAAAAGGAACCAGTTGAAAGTTGATAATGCGATACTGTGTGCTGGGCTCCTGTGCAATGTCCTTTAGTCGCATGAAGCGTTGGGCATAGGGTGCAAAATCGCCTGGTTTGTAAGTGGTCTTTTCAATCTGCATGGTAATGCGGAATGCCGTCTTTGGCAGAAAGTAGATGGCACCTTCAGAGGTTACGCCAGGCTGATACTCAGTCAGCTGTGTCTGAGCGTTAAGTGCTCCGCAAAATGCCATACAAGAAATAATCAATGAAAAATAGCGTTTCATCTTCTATTTATTTTTTACTTTTTACTTTTTTATCTTTAAGAATGCCTTTGGCAGATAGTCTATGATATCACTGGCTATAAGACTTTCTTCGCCTATTTCGCGTGCTGCTAAATCACCGGCTAGTCCGTGCAGGTAGACGCCAAGTATACAGGCTTCTTGTTGTTTGTAACCGCGTGCCAATAGGCCAGTCAATATGCCGGTAAGCACATCGCCGCTACCTGCTGTTGCCATACCGGCATTGCCAGTGCTATTGAATACTACATGTCCATCGGGCATACAGATGGCGGTGTTATGACCTTTCAGAATGACATATCCTTGTAGCTTCTCGGCCAGTTGGCGTGCTTTATTCAGTCGCTCATAGCTGTCAACACACTGTCCTTCCATACGATCCAGCTCCTTCGGATGAGGTGTCAGAATGATACCCTTGGGCAGTTGTTGTATCCAGGCATGTCGTGTAGCCAGGATGTTCAATGCATCAGCATCTGCTACAGCAGGACACTGAGCCCTGCGCAGTTGTGCTATCATCGCAATCATGGTCTGCTCGGATGTTCCGATGCCTGGTCCTACGCCTACTGCTTGAAAGTTATCTGTAGATACAGCTTCAGAGAATACTGTCTCTTCATGGTCAAGGTTCAGAATGGCCTCTGGTACAGTGGTTTGCAATATCAGTGCATTCCGCTTGGGGGTGTGGATGGTCACTTTTCCGGCTCCTGCTCGCATACATGCCTTGGTCGCCAAAACAGCGGCGCCAGCCATTCCGTAACTGCCTGCCACCAGTAGTGCGTGTCCCATCTGTCCTTTATGGGCAAAGGCATTACGTGGCTTCAGCATTTGTCGGATATCACTTTCTTCTATACAAGTGAAGTGAGCATCCGTCTTATCGATACCCTCTTTGCTCAGTCTGATGTCCAGAATCCTTAATTCGCCAATATATTGTTGGTTCTCTGCAAACAAGAAAGATAGCTTTGGTTGTTGTAGAGTCAGAGTCAGGTCGGCATGGATGATATTGGCTCTCACGTTATAGGTGTTGTCTTCGCTCATCAGACCGGAAGGGACGTCGATACTCACCACCGTGGCTGTTGAAGAGTTGATGTATTTTACCAATGCAGCAAACCCGCCTGCTAAGGGTTTGTTGAGTCCAGCACCAAAAATTCCATCGACAACCAAAGTCCCCTTCTCCAGATGCGGCGGATCAAACTCTACCGTCACTTCTGTAAACTGGGCTTTCTTTTGTATCAGCCGGTCTTTGTTTTCTGCGCAGTCGGCAGAAAGGTGGCCGGAGATGTTAAACAAGTAAGTATGAACTTGATAGTTCAGGTCTATCAGCATACGTGCTACAGCCAGTGCATCGCCGCCATTATTTCCAGGGCCTGCGAAGACGACGACAGGTACGTCGTTCATCCATATCTCAGTGATAGCCTGAGTGATGGCTCGGGCAGAGCGCTCCATCAAATCAACCGACTTGATAGGTTCGTGCTCAATAGTATATTTATCGAGTTCTTGTATCTGGGAATGCGTAAAAATCTTCATAACGATGCAAAAATACTAAATAATTGGTAATATATGGCCTTTTTTCTCATTTTTTTTGTAATTTTGCATCAAAATCAAGAAATAGCTGTCTATGAGTAGAGTAAAGGTTTTAGATAAGACGTTTGAGACGTCTATGCCTGAGGCACAAATAAAGGCTCGTGTAAAGGAGTTGGCTCAACAGATTTCAAAGGATATGGAGGGAAAGAATCCTTTGTTTCTGGCTGTTCTCAACGGAGCATTTATCTTTGCTGCCGATTTGATGCGTGAGATGACCATTCCCTGTGAGATTTCATTTGTAAAGCTGGCATCCTATCAAGGTACGATGTCGACTGGAAAAATCAAAGAGGTCATGGGTATTAACGAGAGCTTGTCAGGGCGTACTGTCATCATTCTTGAGGACATTGTAGAGAGCGGCTTGACTATTCGCCAGATGATAGACTCGCTCGGAACACGCAACCCTGCTTCAGTGCATGTCTGCACACTGTTTTTCAAACCAGAGAAACTGAAGGAGGATCTGAAGCTTGACTATGTGGCTTTCGAGATTCCTAATGACTTTATCTTGGGCTATGGTCTTGACTACGATCAGCAGGGCCGTGGGCTGAAAGATTTGTATACATTGGTCTCGGAATAAAGATACAACGTAATAACGATATAACGTAATAACGAAATAACGACAAAAAACGACTGGATTATGAAGAATATTGTGATTTTCGGTGCTCCTGGTTCAGGTAAAGGCACTCAGAGTGACAAGCTGATTGAAAAGTATGGCTTAGAGCACATCTCTACTGGTGATGTGCTTCGTGCAGAAATCAAAAACGGCACCGAGCTGGGTAAGACAGCAAAGCAGTTTATTGATAACGGACAACTGATTCCTGATGAGTTGATGGTCAATATTCTGGCTTCTGTATATGATTCTTTTGGCCGTGAGCATAAGGGTGTCATCTTTGACGGATTCCCCCGTACGATTCCACAGGCTGAAGCTCTGAAGCAGATGCTCAACGAGCGTGGTGACAAGATTGCTGCCATGCTGGAACTTGATGTTCCTGAGGATGAGTTGATGAAGCGTCTTATCCTGCGTGGACAGCAGAGTGGACGTGCTGATGACAATGAGGAGACCATCAAGAAGCGCCTCGTGGTTTATCACAACCAGACGGCTCCCCTTATTGAATGGTACGCAAAGGAAGGCCTGCATCATCACATCAACGGTCTTGGTGAGCTAGACCGTATCTTCGCAGATATCTGCAAGGTGGTTGATAACCTATAAGCCTCATAGGCCATATAGGCCTTATAAGTTTTTAAATAATGGAGAGCAATTTCGTAGACTACGTCAAGATTTTATGCCGCTCGGGTAAGGGTGGCAAAGGTAGCATGCATCTAAGGCATGTGAAGTACAACCCTAACGGCGGGCCCGATGGCGGCGACGGCGGTAAGGGTGGTAGCATCATCTTGCGTGGCAATCATAACTTCTGGACGCTGCTACACTTGAAGTACGAGCGCCATATCTTTGCAGAACATGGAGGTAATGGTGGACGCGACAAGTGTCACGGTACTGACGGCAAGGATGTCTATATCGATGTGCCGCCAGGAACGGTAGTCTATAATGCCGAGACGGGTAAGTTTGTTTGCGACGTAGCTTACGACGGACAGGAAGTGATGCTCCTGAAGGGCGGACGCGGTGGACTGGGTAATTTCCAGTTCCGTACGGCGACTAATCAGGCTCCCCGTTATGCTCAGCCTGGCGAACCCATGCAGGAGATGACGGTCATCCTGGAACTGAAACTCCTGGCTGATGTCGGATTGGTGGGATTCCCCAATGCCGGCAAGTCAACGCTGGTCAGCGCCTTGAGTAATGCCAAACCGAAGATTGCCAATTATCCTTTCACAACGATGGAACCCTCGTTGGGTATTGTCGGTTACCGTGACGGAAAGTCATTCGTGATGGCTGATATCCCAGGCATTATTGAGGGCGCGTCGGAAGGAAAAGGTTTAGGTTTGCGCTTCTTGCGACATATTGAACGCAACTCGCTGTTGCTCTTCATGGTGCCTGGCGATACCGATGATATCAAGCGTGAATACGAAATTTTGCTCAATGAGCTGAAACAGTTTAATCCTGAGATGCTCGACAAGCATCGTGTGCTGGCTGTTACTAAGTGCGACTTGCTGGACGAGGAACTTATCGAGATGCTTAAGGATACGTTGCCCGCTGACCTGCCTGTGGTCTTTATTTCAGCCGTTACGGGCTTCGGACTTGAAGAGCTGAAGGATGTGCTGTGGCGCGAGTTGAATTCAGAAAGTAATAAGTTGCAGGCTATCACGAGTGAGGACTCGCTGGTACATCGCGACAAGGATATGACTGTCTTTGCCCAGGAGTTGGAAGACGAAGGTGAGGACGAGGATATCGAATATGTTGATGTGGATGACATCGACGATCTTGAAGACTTTGAATACGAAGATGAAACAGAAGAGTAATGAAGTCACTCATACAATTTGTCATAGCCATTTGTTTGCTGTTGCAGACTGCTGTGCCGTCATCGGCTCAGTCGCCTCTGCAGCCCTCAGGCTATCGCTCTGCGTTGATTGACTTCGATACCTTCGAGCGTATCCCATCATTTCCCTTAAAGACTGATTTCTCGATGCAGCGGCCCACTTTTGAGCCCGTTGCATCGAGAAGTGCTTACGACCCCTTTGGTGGTGGCCAGCGTATTACGATCCACCTCAAGAATTTTTCCCAAAACGACTGGTGCTATTTGTTGCGCAAGTCAAAAGTTATCAGCTCCTATGGTGGACGGGGCGGACGTATGCATGCTGGCACGGATATCAAGAGTTTTCCTAACGACACCATACGTGCAGTATTCTCGGGTGTTGTGGTGATGTCAGAACCCTTTGCGGCATACGGCAACTGCGTGCAGATTCGTCACCTGAACGGATTGACAACCCTTTATAGCCACAACAGCAAGAACTTGGTGCATGTAGGTGATCGTGTGGAAGTGGGACAACCTGTGGCTCTTGAAGGACGCACAGGGCGTGCTACCACCGAACATGTACATTTTGAGATACGTGTCGCAGGTCGGCATTACAGCTCCGAACTGCTCTTTAACCACGACACTCATCAGCTTCAACGCCACTCTTTGCAGTTCGACCGAGAAGGTCATGTCAAGATTATCAAATAATAAAGAAAATTGTTTGTGATGAAATGCAAAAATATGAGAATTATTTCGTATTTTTGCAGCGAATTTTTGATAACTATTAAAAAAAAGCAAACAATTTTATGCAGAAGAAACTATTCTTTCTGGTAGCCCTGATGCTGACAATGACATTGTCGGTCATGGCACAGGTGACTACATCTGGAATCAGTGGTAAAATCATGGCTGACAAGGAAACAGCCATTGGTGCCACGGTGGTTGCAAAGCACGTACCTTCTGGTACAGTGTATCGTGCTATCTCGAATAGCAATGGCCGCTTCTCGATGACTGGCCTTCGTTCTGGTGGCCCTTATGAAGTGGAAGTAACTTACATCGGCTTTCAGTCGAAGAAGTTTACTGGCATTCAATTGCAACTGGGTCAGAACCTGGTGCTTGATGTTTCTTTGGCCGATGCCAGTACGCAACTGAAGGAAGTAGAGATCGTCGCTTCAGCACGCAACACCATGCGTTCCGACCGTTCGGGTGCTGTGACGAACATGAATCTTAGTCAGATTGCTGCCATACCTACCGTAAGCCGCAATATGACTGATGTGATGAAGATGACGCCACAGAGTAGCTCTGCCAGCGGACTGGCTATCGGTGGTGGTAACTTTCGTCAGTCAAGCGTCACCGTTGATGGTGCCTCATTCAACAATGCCTTTGGCTTGGGTTCTTCACCACTGCCTGGTGGCGGTACCCCCATCTCACTGGATGCCATTGAGCAGATGACCGTCAGCATCACTCCTTTTGATGTGCGTCAGAGCGGATTTACGGGTGGTGGTATCAATGCGGTGACCAAGAGCGGTACCAACGAGTATAAGGGAAGTGTGTATAGCTACCTGACCAGCACCTCTTTGAAGGGCGCTCGTGTGGGCAACACTACCTTGGCTGTTGACGATGGTCATACCAATACCTATGGTGCAACCATCGGTGGCCCGATTCTTAAGGATAAACTGTTCTTCTTCGTCAACGGTGAGTACGAGGATAACCTGTCGGTGGGTCCTGCTGCCCGTGCAGGTAATGGCTCGGCTCCTTATTCTACGACAAATCGTCGTCCACAACTCTCAGAACTTGAGAGCCTGTCGGACTATATGAGCAGTACCTACGGACTGACTACAGGTTCTTGGCAGGGTTATAATGTGAAGACACCTGCCTATCGTATTCTGGCTCGCTTAGACTGGAATATCAATGAGAACCATAAGTTCAATGTGCGCTTCACGAAATCTAATCGTAAGTCTTCGAGCGGTGCCTCTGCTTCGCGTACACTAGGATCCAATCAGCAGAATGCTATATACAATGGTTTTAACAGCACCTATGGCAGCAATACCAACTATGGTATGAGTTCATTGTCAAGTCGCTATTATTCAGAGTATAGGTTTACATCATTTGCCGCTGAGTTGAACAGCACCTTTGGTAAGCTGCACAACACCCTGCGTGGCACTTACTCATTCCAGGATCAGCCCCGCTCTACCGAGTATAATGATGCCGCTCCTGTGGTGGAAATTGTTATGGACGATGGTCAGGGCCACTTCCCAACATGGGCATTGATGGGTGATATGTTTACATACGGTACCCTGTCGCAGACCAAGAACACTGTTATTACCGATGAACTGAACCTCACCCTTGGCAGGCACAACCTCTTTGCTGGTGTACAGTTTGAGCATAACTTTGCAGCCAACGGATACGCACAGGCAGCAGCAGGTTATTATGCCTATGAGGCTACGCAGGCTGAGGTGACCGCAGGTAACTGGGGCGCAGTGTTTGGACGTAACCCCCGTGTGTTCGGTATCACTTATGGCAACAATGCAGCTCACTCGATGTTTACTTCTGAGATGAGTACCAATCAGTGGTCACTCTATTTTCAGGATAACATGAGTCTCACCGATAATCTCCGTGTGTCTCTGGGTGCCCGTTTCGAGTTGCCCTCTTATCCCTCTTTGAAGGATAACTATAATGACGACTACTATAAGATTAGTTTTGGTGGCAAGCAGTTCCGTACGGATAATGTGCCCGATGCCAGTGTCAGCTTCTCACCACGTGTAGGCTTTAACTGGGATATCACAGGCGATCGCAAATACATCCTCCGTGGTGGTACTGGTCTCTTCGTAGGCCGTATGCCATTCGTTTGGCTAGTATCAGCTGTAGGAAACTCTGGTATGGGTCAGACCACCTATCTGGCTACTACCGCAAATGGCAAGACCATGCCTACCTTCACGATGAGTCAGTCTGACATGCTGACGCAGATTAATGCTACCAGTTCTACCTCTATTCCTAGCAATCCCACCATCCTGAGCGAGGATCTGCGTATGCCGAAGACATGGAAGTCTTCATTGGCCATCGACGTGAAACTGCCTTTGGGCTTCGATTTCACCTTGGAGGGTATCTACAACAAGGATCTCAATCCCGTCGTGGTGTCTAACGCCAATGTTTATTGGGACGGAACTTCTACCGTAGATCTTGGTCATGGCGATGTGCGTCAGAAGATGTCAACCTACAATAGTCAGAATGCCTACGTGCTCGAGAATGCAGGCTCTAAGGCTTACTACATGTCACTGAGCGCTCAGCTGCGTAAGTCGTTCGACTTCGGTCTTGACCTGTCAGCTTCTTATACGCTGTCAAAGGCAAAGTCTTATACTGAGGGTATTGGCGATCAGGTATCGTCGGCTTATAACAACTATCGTAACTCCATCAATGCAGTCAACGACAACGAGACGGGCTATGCAACCTATGTGGCCCCCAATCGTCTGTTGGTTTCTGCCAGCTACAAGCTGAAGGAGAGTAAGAACGCTACTTCAACCTTCAGTCTGGTATATGATGGTTACCAGTATGGTTTCCTGGGAATCTATTCTTATAGCCGCTACTCTTACATCTTTGAAAAGAATGTCAACAACGATCCATCAGCTCCTGGCAACCTGATTTATGTGCCGGCATCTCGTGCAGAACTGGATAGTTGGAACTTCAAGGATAATGGAAAGGTCGATGGTGTTACCTATACTGCTGATATGCAGCGTGATGACTTCTGGGCATTCATCAATCAGGATGACTATCTGAAGGACCGTAAGGGCCAGTACGCAGAGCGTGGCGGTGCTAAGATGCCTTGGCATCATCAGCTTGACTTCAAGTATTTGCGCGACATGAACTTCATGGTTGGCAAGACCAAGCATACCATCCAGTTGGGTATGGATATTGAGAACCTGCCAAACTTCCTTTGCAAGGACTGGGGACTCTACAAGCAGATTACAGGCAACACCTTGCTGTCGTATGACGGAACCAACTATACCTACAATCTGGTGGATGGTAAACGTCACCTTAAGACTTCACAGAATTACGAGACGGCAATGTCAACCTACCGTGTGATGTTTACCCTGCGTTACATCTTCAACTAATCATATTTAGTTGCAAACATATTGCAGGGTCGCAATCTCTTCGTGGGGTTGCGACTCTCTTTTTATGGTTGGGTTTGTGTGTTGTGTCTTGGTGCGTGTGACAATTGTGACAATTAGGACAATGTTTTTTCGCACACTGTATCATGAGAAGAGGTAGAAAGATGAAGATTGTTGAATAGATAAAAAAATAGATATTATCTATTATTATATTATTATTTATCATTTATCATAATATCTGCTATCCTCTTTATCTCTATTCCCTTTTCTATTCCCTTTGGTGTAAAAAAAAGACTGTCACAATTGTCACAATTGTCACAGACTGCCTGTTCCTCGTTGGTGAATGGCGAGCTCGAAGGCCTCGAATGGCAAGTTCCCCCCTTGGGAATGGCA
>CAZIKA010000023.1:13562-23494 GCA_964539705.1 uncultured Prevotella sp.
GTTCCGCGCAGACGGGTAGCTTCTGCTGATTCCTGATTGTAAGTTGCGCGTCTGAAAGTCCACTCATCGCCTACGACATCCTGATTCTTGAAGTCGAACATCAGGGCGGGGTTCAGAGCTACACCACAGAGACGGGTCTCAAAATGCAGGTGTGAACCGGTGCTGCGACCGGTGTTGCCACCCAGTCCGATAGGATCACCGGCACGTACCTCTTCGTTCTCTCTAACAAGGTGCTTCGACATATGGGCATAGATGGTCTCCAATCCGTTGGGGTGACGAATCACCACGTAGTTGCCGTATCCACGACGCTCGTAGCGTACAACGCGTACTTTACCGTCGAATGCGGCACGAATCGTATCACCGATATATACCTTGATGTCAAGTCCTTTGTGCTGACGACGCCAGCGGGCGCCAAAGTTTGATGTCACCACACGGTTGGTGGTAGGCATACAGAAACGGCGGAGATTAATGCGGAAGGAGTCGGGCAGCGAGGTTTGCTTGTGGGCATACAGATTATCCCAGTCCTCATAGAGGTCTGCTGCTGGCGATTCCCATACTTCGTTCATCAGTAGTTGCTGCATCATCAGCGAATCTACGGCTTTAATCTTGCGGTCGATAGGTGCCTGATTAGCCAAGAGATCCTGACCTGCAGCGGGTAACACTGCAAGTGAAGCAAGAGCGATGATGGCAATTTTCTTTATATTTTTGAATGTCATAAGCATCGGTTAGTCAATAATCCGATTGCAAAGGTAGTAAATATTTATGAGAAATAAGTGTATTTACTGCAATTATTTGAGCTCTTTTAACATTATTGCTATGAAATGGCTGCCCAATTAACATTTGTCTTGCGAATTTGGCGTAATCTGTTCCAAAGTATCTGATATTTAGGCGATTGACATTTGGGATCGTCATCAATAATCTTTTGGGCCTCGTCGCGAGCCATCTGAACCAGTTGTCCGTCACGTGCTATGTTTGCGATTTTTAGGTCGAAAGCCATTCCGCTCTGCTGGGTGCCTTCCAGGTCGCCAGGACCGCGTAGTTTCAGGTCAGCCTCGGCAATCCGGAAGCCGTCGTTCGTCTCGCACATGATATCAATACGTTTGCGGGTCTCCTCGCTGAGTTTATACGTCGTAACAAGGATACAGAAGCTTTGATCAGCGCCTCTACCTACGCGTCCTCTTAGCTGATGCAGTTGTGAAAGACCAAAGCGCTGAGCATCAAGGATGACCATTACAGAGGCGTTGGGCACGTTGACGCCAACCTCGATAACCGTTGTGGCAACGAGAATCTGTGTCTCTCCAGAGACGAATTTCTGCATCTCCTCTTCTTTTTCTTTGGGCTTCATCTTGCCGTGCACCTTGCTCAGGCGGAATTCTGGGAATGCCTCACGTAAAGCCTCAAAGCCTTGTTCTAAGTTCTTGAGGTCGATCTTCTCGCTTTCTTCGATGAGTGGGAATACGATATATACCTGTCTGCCCTCATGAATCTGTCGCCGGATACCATCGTAGAGCGAAGTCATGCGGTTATCAAATACGTGGGAGGTTCGGATAGGTTTGCGTCCTGGTGGCAGTTCATCGATGATACTCACATCTAAGTCGCCATATAGCGTCATAGCCAATGTGCGCGGAATAGGTGTCGCCGTCATCACCAGCACATGAGGAATCGTGTTTCCTTCCGTCTTTGCCCATAACTTTGCGCGCTGTGCTACACCAAAACGGTGTTGCTCGTCAATAACTACAGTACCAAGCCGTGCGAATTGCACAGAATCTTCAATGACGGCGTGCGTGCCAATCAAAATCTGCACATCGCCTGATAGGAGTCCGTCGAGAATCTCCTGTCTTTTCTTTCCTTTTACGATGCCAGTGAGCAGTTCTACGCGGATGGGCATCCCTTTTAGGAACTCTCGAATGCTTTGCAAATGTTGCTCTGCCAGTATTTCCGTGGGTGCCATAATACATGCCTGAAAACCATTATCTAAAGCAATGAGCATCGTCATGAGTGCTACCAAAGTCTTACCGCTACCCACATCTCCTTGCAGCAAACGGTTCATCTGTCGGCCAGAACACATATCTTTCCTGATTTCACGCATCACCCGTTTCTGGGCATTTGTCAGTTCAAAAGGCAGATTCTTCTGATAGAAATCATTGAACAGCGGTCCGATGCGATTGAATACAAATCCACGATATTTATGTCGCTGGTCGCTGGCATATCTTAAGATGTTCAGTTGTACGAAGAATAGTTCCTCGAACTTCATCCTGACGCGTGCCCGCTCCAAGTCTTTCGCAGTCTGGGGATAATGCAGCGTTCGCAGGGCCTGATCGCGATTCATTAGGTGGAGTGGGGTAGTGATGAAGTCGGGTATGGTCTCTGGAAGCGGGTCTTTCAATACTTGAAGGAGCGTCTTGGTCAGTCGCTCCACAGCACGAGAGTTCATACCCACCTTCTTCATCTTCTCCGTAGTGTTGTAGTAAGGTTGCATACCCATCGTTGACAGTTCCAGCCTTTCCGCCATATCGATGTCGGGATGCTGCACCTGTATACGATTGTTGAAGACGCTTGGTTTACCAAAGACAAGATAGTCGGTACCTATTTTATAGTTCTGCTTGGCGTATTTACCACCATTAAACCAAACCAGATCCATGATGCCTGTGCCATCAGAGAAATGAGCCACCACGCGCTCCTTGCGAGGCCCCATCTCGAAAGTCTCGAAACTCAAGATGTGTCCTACGACCTGCACGAACGGCATATCGCCAGTTAGCTCGTGGACGGTGTATATCTTCGAGCGGTCTACGTATTTATAAGGGTAATACTCGAGCAGGTCGCCGTAGGTCTCGATGCCCAGTTCCTGACTGAGCGTCTTCCGGCGATTAGGACCTACGCCTGGTAAGAATTTGATGTCCTGATCGAGTATATTCATTTAAATAAGTGTTTCTGCGATTTTTAAGTCGAAAGGTGTTGTTATCTTGATATTCTCGCGATTACCTTCCACCATTGACACTTCGTGACCGAAGGCCTCTACAACAGAGGCATCGTCAGTAAATGCTTCAGAATAGGGTTGATGATTGGCGGACTTTAGTAGCTGAATATCAAAACATTGTGGCGTCTGTACCAGACAATAGTCGCTACGTAGCACGTTCTGTTGTGATGGGATGTGGCGCAATGTTTCTACGACAGGCGTTACAGGAATGACAGCTTTCTTTGTCCGTGCTGTCTCGAAGCAGTTGCTAATGACGTCGACAGAAACAAACGGACGTACACCATCATGCACACCCACCACACCCTTTGCATCATCAGGCACCTTTGCTAAACCGTTCTGCACAGAGTGAAAACGTGTCTCGCCACCATTCGCCAGCGTATATTCTACGTCGAAATGGTATTCCTGGCATAGTTGATGCCAGTATTCCTGCTGTGCCTCAGGCAATACCAAGATAATCTGCAGATCCTTAGAATACTCGCGGAAACGTTCCAGTGTGCGCATCAACACAGGCTTCCCTCCTATAGGAAGGAATTGCTTGGGAATCTCGCCTCCCATTCGCAGGCCTTTGCCTCCTGCTACGATGATAATATAATCCATTAGGCCATCAGGTGTTTAAAACGCATACCCTCGGCAATCTGATCGCTCACCTCACGGCTTACCAACTGACTAAGCAGTTCGTAGGCAAGGGGAAAGGCAGCAGCAGGACCTTCTGCAGTAGTGATGTTACCATCCACAGTAACGAGGTCAGCCGTATATTGTGCTTTTGTCAGCAATTTCTCAAAACCTGGGTAACAAGTAGCCTTTTTGCCGTCGAGCACACCCAGTTGAGCCAGTACCACAGCGGGGGCAGCGCAGATAGCCGCAATTTTCTTGCCTGCCTGAGCCTGTGACAATACAGCCTGACGGACGCCCTCATGTCCATAGAGATTTGAAGCACCCGGCATACCACCTGGCAAGAAGAGCAAATCGGCATCGCTGAAGTCACAATCCTCGATCATCTCATCGGCTACAATCTGCACGTTGTGGGACGTTTCCACGATTTGTGAGTCGTCCATCACACTTACCGTTGTTACATCTACACCACCTCGACGCAATACATCGACAGGTATCAATGCCTCGACATCTTCGAATCCGTTAGCAAGAAAAACATAAACTTTTGCCATAGTTTCAAATTTAATTTGTACTTTTGCAGGCAAAGTTACAAAAACTTTACGAATTCAGAAAGAAAAAGGAAGAATATGTCATCGAAGTCGCTCACATTTGCCCTCTTTGGTAATCTCTATCAGCAAGAGAAATCGGCTGCTATCCATCAGGTGCTGGCCTGTTTGAAGGTGCATGGTGCCCGTGTGCTCATCGACGAGGAATACTACCATTTTATTAATGAGATGTGTGATGTCCGTAGTATTCTAAATACATCGAAATGTCGATTCACAACCTTCTCTGGCAATGACTTCGAGGCAGATTTTGCTATCTCGATGGGTGGCGACGGTACTTTCCTGAAGACAGCGTGCAAAGTGGGGGCTAAGAATATACCTATCTTGGGTGTCAACATGGGACGCTTGGGATTTTTGGCTGATATCTCTCCTGACGATATCGAGTCTTGCTTGCAGGCTTTGCACGATGATGATTATGCGGTAGAGAGTCGTGCTGTGATTCAGGTGAAAGCTAATGGACAGCCTTTGGGCGATGCCTCTTGTGCACTTAACGATGTAGCCATCCTGAAACGTGATACGGCAGCAATGATATCCATTCGCACCAGTATCAACGGTGAGTATTTGACGACTTATCAGGCCGACGGTCTTATTGTCTCTACGCCTACTGGCTCTACAGCTTATTCTCTGTCGAATGGCGGTCCTGTGGTAGTGCCTGGCACAGGGGTTTTTGTCTTGACATCCGTTGCTCCGCATTCCTTGAATATCCGTCCTGTTGTTATTCCAGATTCAGCAGAGGTGACATTAGAGGTCGAGAGTCGTAACCACTCTTTCCTTGTGGCTATCGACGGACGTTCAGAGAAGTGTGGCGAAGGAACGCTCATCACTTTGCGTCGTGCACCTTATAACATTCAGGTTGTAAAGCGTAGTAGCACCCGTTATTTCTCTACGTTGCGTGAAAAACTAATGTGGGGAGCTGATGTTCGCTAAACTCAGGAAGCTTTTCGATATACCCGAGAACCATTATACGGTAAAGCAAATCTTTCGATGGTTATGGGAAATCCTGCAAGGCAATCGCTTGCAGGCAATCATGAATGCATGCATCGGACTCTTCGGCGTTGCTCTAGGATTGTCGTCTGTATGGGCGATGCAGCGTTCCATCGATATAGCAGCAGGAGCACGTGAGGGCTCTCTTTATGGGGCTGTGGGCGTGATGGCTGTCCTTATTCTGGGCGAGTTTGCTGTAGGTATCTCTCGTGTCTGGGTGAGAAATATTCTTGGTGTGAAAGCACAGAACCGTATGCAACAGCGTGTCTTGGCACGATTGCTCCGTTCTGAATGGCGTGGGCGCGAGGCGATGCATAGCGGTGATATCGTCAATCGTTTGGAACAGGACGTGAAGACGGTGGTAACTTTCCTCACAGAGACGCTCCCTTCAACTCTTAGCACGCTGGCAATGTTTGTTGGTGCCTTCATCTATCTACTTCAGATGGATGCGTGGTTGGCTTTCACGATAGTAGCCATCCTGCCAATCTTTATTTTGGTGAGTCGTATCTATGTGGCTTATATGCGACGCTATAATAGAAAGGTACGCGATACAGATAGTCTGATTCAGAGTCTGCTCACAGAGACGATGCAGCATCGTATGTTGGTAAAGACGATGGAGGCTGATCAGCAGATGCTGAATCGTTTAGATGGTACGCAACAGACCCTTCGTCAATGGGTACGCAAGCGTACGGCTTTTTCTGTAGCCAGCAATTTCTTTCTGAATGTCGGCTTTTCTATTGGTTTCCTCATCGCTTTTCTTTGGGGTGCCCTTCGCCTGTATGCTGGCACGCTGACCTTTGGTGGTATGACGGCATTCCTGCAGTTGGTGAATCGTATTCAGGGACCTGCTCGTGATCTGGCGAAGTTGGTGCCTGCCTTTGTGAGTGTTTATACGGCAGCGGAGCGACTGATGGAACTGGAGGATATTCCTGAGGAACAGCAAGGTGAGCCCTGCATGCTGCCTACTCCTTGCGGCATTCGTTTCGAGCACGTAACGTTTAACTATGGTGCTCCTGGTCAGCAACCAGCTCTTCAAGATTTCAGCGTGGACTTTAAACCTGGGTCTTGTACTGCAATTATGGGTGAGACGGGGGCAGGAAAGACAACCCTCATCCGTCTGCTTCTCGCCTTAATAAGGCCACAACAAGGCAATTTGACTATATACTCCCATCCCTCACAGGGAGGGGATGGGGGTGGGTCTCTCTCTCCTCTCCACCGCTGTAACTTCGTCTATGTACCTCAAGGCAATACTTTGTTGAGCGGTACGTTGCGCGAGAACTTACTATTGGGTAACCCTGATGCCTCTGAGGCACAGATGCAAGAGGCTTTACGTTTGGCGTGTGCCGACTTTATCAGCGAATTGCCTGACGGCCTTGATACCCGTTTCTCAGAACAGGGTGGGGGATTGAGCGAGGGACAAGCTCAGCGCATTGCTATTGCCCGTGCGTTGCTTCGTCCAGGAAGTATCATGCTTTTGGACGAGGCTACCAGTGCCCTTGATGCTGATACGGAGCGCAAAGTGCTGGAAAACATCCTTAAGAATCACCAGCGTACGGTTATCTTCGTTTCCCATCGTGCCGCCGTTGTAGATTATTGTGACCAGGTGATTACTATTGGTTAGCAATAAATATAATAAGGTGGAAATGTTAAACTTTTGTTAATCAATAAAATTAATCGGCTTTTTATTTGGTCGGTTTCTTAAAAACATCTACTTTTGCAGTGTACTATTAAAGTATTACACTAATACAAGCTTTGTTTTTAAGTTATAAGATAAATTATGATCAACGTAAACAACATTAAATTCAAGTACAAGGGCCAGAAGGCACTTGTTTTCGACGGGTTCAGTCTTCAGTTGGAAGAGAACCAAATCTATGGTTTGCTGGGTAAGAACGGCACAGGCAAGTCTACTCTGCTTTATCTTTTGTCGGGCCTCTTGCGCCCCATCTCTGGTTCGGTTAGTTGTGATGGCATCGCAACATGTAAGCGAACCCCAGAATTGCTGAGTGATGTCTTCCTCGTAACGGAGGAGTTCGAGATGCCAGCCATCTGCCTCTCTGAATACGTGAAACTCTACAAGCCCTTCTATCCTCACTTCTCTGAAGAGATTCTGCAGGGTTGCTTGACCGACTTCGAATTGCCAGCAGATGTTCGTTTGGGTGAGTTGTCAATGGGTCAGCGTAAGAAGGCTTACATTGCTTTCGCTATGGCTACCAACACCAAGTACTTGTTTATGGACGAGCCTACCAATGGATTGGACATCCCTTCAAAGTCACAGTTCCGTAAGGTCATCGCCCAGCACATGACGGAGGATCGCACCGTTGTCATCTCTACCCATCAGGTTCACGACGTAGAGCAGATGTTAGACCACATCGTGATGCTCGACCAGCGCTCTGTATTGCTGAACGCTTCGATGCAGGAGATTCAGGATCAGTACACCTTCGAATACCGTACGCCCCAGCAGATGGACGACACTGTGCTGTATGCTGAGCCCACCCTGCAGGGTAATGCTGTTATTTGCCATCGTCAGGAAGGTGATGCCGAGACGCAAGTGAACCTTGAACTATTGTTTAACTATAAGACACAAACCAAAGCCTAACCTTTAAAAACGCATACAATTATGAATTCATTTAATTTCAATAGATTCTCACAGGCATTGAAGTGCCAGTTCTTAGTAAGTCGTAAGTCGTGGATTCGCCTCTTTGGCATCTTTACGCTGGTCATGTTTGTAGCAAACCTGTTCTGGACGCGTGTGCAGGGATTCTCATACTCTTTTATAGTTGAGAATTGGGCTATGGATGATGTTTGTTGGTACTACAAACAGAATGTGCTACAGAGCGTATCCTTTGGCTTGTTCTTTTTCTGCATCGCTATGCTGTTTGGTGCCACGGGTATGTTTTCGCAGATGAAGGACACGCGCAAGCGTTCTGCCTATCTGCTCTGGCCCGTTAGCAACTTGGAGAAATACGTTATCAGTTTCTTGCACTCTTTCGTATTGGTTGCCATCTTGACAATTGCCGCCTATATGCTGGCTGATACCCTGCGTGTGTTAGTCGACTGGCTGACAGGACGTGTCGTCATTTGGGGTATTCCCAAGATGGTTGATTTTTTCAGCTCTAGAGCTCTTTTGGAATACTGGCAGTCAACCTGGATGGGCTTAGCTTGGGTATTCTACATCCATTCACTTTATATTGTAGGCGGTACCCTGTTCCGTCGTCAGCAATTCCTGTTCACCAGCGGTACGATTGCCGTTGTCGTCATTCTGCTGACTATGATTCTGAATCAGATTGACTGGAACAGCGTTGACTTCAAATTCATAACGGGTACTTGGGACGAGAAGACTAACACGTATACACAGACATTCCATCCCTCCTTCTATATTATTAATTCGGTGGTCACTCTCCTCATCCCCATCCACTATTGGATTTCGTATAAGCTGTTTACCCGCATGCAGGTTATTAACAATAAATGGTTGAACGTATGATTTTTACTAATGATAAAGCGATATACATCCAGATGGCCGATCGCCTCTGTGATGAAATACTCGCAGGCAAATATAAGGACGACGACCGTATTCCTTCTGTCCGAGAGTATGCTGTACTCTTGGAAGTGAATACTAATACTGCCGTCAAAGCCTACGATGAGTTGGCTCGCGCGAACATTATATATAATAAGCGAGGACTGGGCTACTTTGTGACTAAAGGTGCCAAGAAGCAAATCCTGAAAGAGCGCAAGCAGGCGTTCATGAAAGAGAAACTGCCAGAGCTGTTCCGACAGATGCAGCTGTTGGACATCTCGATGGATGATGTTGTTGGAGTTTACAATAGTTTGCAAGATGATAAAGGATAACCTTTTTTTCGCTCGTTCGTTGTGAAGCATATAGACTATCGGGGTGAAATCCCACTTCTAATGCCGACAATATGCCTTGTTATAGGGATATTGTTGGCATCGATGTTGTCCGAGATGTGGGTTCTGTTCACGTTCTTTTGTGGCTCGGTATTACTGGCATGGTTGCTTGGACGTTGGTCAATGGCTCAAAGTCTAAGTGTCCTTTCCTGTTTCTTTTGGTTGGGAATGTTGGTCGGACAATCAAATGAGAGACCTTTGTCTGATGACTATCCTGTTGAGGCTGTCGTATTTTCTGAGCCTTCCGAGAAGCCGAAGACCATCGCGGTGGAGTTGTTGTTGCCTGAGAAGAGCCGACGAGTGCGCTGCTATCTGTGGAAAGATGAGCGTAGCCGACAGTTGCAATTAGGCAGTAATCTGCTCGTTAATCATCCAGATAGTGGTTTCGTTCGTAGCAAAGACTGGGCGCTTGGTGGCGATGGATATGGGAAAATGTCGACGATACATCGCATCCAGTTGCGTTTTCTTCACTATCGCCATCGTTTGCTGAGCCGTTATAGGGCGCAGTCTTCTGATGACGAGCAGTATGCTGTGCTGGCAGCTATGACGCTGGGCGATAAGTCAGCCTTGACAAAGGAGTTGCGTGAGACCTATTCTGTAACGGGTGCCTCTCACATTCTGGCCCTCAGCGGACTGCATTTGGGTATTATCTATCTTCTGCTTTTCCGTCTGACCTTTGGGCGTAGGCGTTTCCTGTTCTCTCAGGTTGTCATCATCCTGAGTATATGGGCCTTTGCTTTTCTCACAGGACTATCCACCAGCGTGGTACGTTCGGCTACGATGATTAGTGTATATGCCCTGTTTTCCGTAGCAGGTCGCCATCGCTCCCCCGTGAATCTGTTGTGCTTCACGGC
>CAZIKA010000024.1:0-23404 GCA_964539705.1 uncultured Prevotella sp.
CCACCACTGGCCATATCAAGCTGACGCTTGAAGCTGGGGCTAAAGGGGTCCACCTGAGGCTCCGGACGACGCGGAGCCACCTGACGGGGTTTGGGATCAGCACGAAACTGCGTAGCCACAGGACGCGGGTTCTGCATCCACTCATTTCGAGGCAAGGGGCGAGGGGCAAGAGATGAGAGGTCAGACTGTCCACTCAGCGAAGTACCTCCTTCGACATGAAGCAGCGTGGGGTCTATATCACGGATGAAGCGTGAAGGGGTATCATATTCCATACGTCCATAGCGGAAGCGGTTCTGCGCACAGGTCAGAATACAATGACGCTCGGCACGGGTGATAGCTACATACAGTAGTCGGCGTTCCTCCTCGAGTTCACGCATGGAGTTGGTACACATAGGTGATGGGAAGATGTTTTCTTCTAAGCCCACAACAAAAACCGTAGGGAACTCCAATCCCTTTGCAGAGTGGATGGTCATCAGCGACACCTTCGGCTGGTCGGCATCGCCCTCACTATCGAGGTCAGTCAGCAGCGCTACCTCCTGCAAAAAGTCACTCAAGGCTATCTGGTCGCCCAGTCCTTCCTCACGACGACTCTCCACGAAGTCCTGCATACCACTGAGAAACTCTTCCAGGTTCTCCTGACGGGACAGATCCTCAGGGTTGCGACTGGAATAGATATCCACAGAGATACCACTCTCCATGATGATTTCGTGGCCTAACTGGTAGGCATCCTCTGTTTCCTGACGGGCACCCCACCCCTCTATCAACTGACGGAAGACCTCTATCTTCTTGGCAGTGCCAGAAGCTATCTCCAAATGGAAGAGCGAAGGCTGTTGGATGACAGCCCACAAAGACACGCCGTAAGTAGAAGCGGTAGCCACAATCTTTCCTACGGTGGTATCACCGATGCCACGCGTGGGATAGTTGATGATACGTTTCAGGGCCTCTTCATCGTTGGGATTAGCCACCACACGAAAATAGGCTATCACATCCTTGATCTCCTTGCGCTGATAAAAGCTAAGACCACCATAGATACGATATGGAATACCATCCTTGCGCATCTGTTCCTCGAACGAACGACTCTGGGCGTTGGTACGGTATAAGATGGCAAAGTCACTGTATTCGCAACGCTCCTGACGACGGATGCGCTGGATATCCTTACACACAATGATGGCCTCTTCTTTATCGCTATAGGCAGGTTTCAACTGCAATTTCTCGCCCTCATCATTTTTACTAAAGACATCCTTAGGAATCTGTCGTTCGTTCTTGCGAATCAGACTATTAGCAGCCTGTACAATGAGCTGTGTAGAACGGTAGTTCTGCTCCAGTTTGAAGAGTTTTGCGCTATTATATGAATCTCTGAAACCCAGTATGTTATCAATATTTGCTCCACGAAAACTATAAATACTCTGAGCATCATCACCAACCACGCAGACACGCTGTCGCTCACGGGTCAACTGGAGCACAATTTTCTGTTGGGCGAAGTTGGTATCCTGATACTCATCGACCAACACATACTGAAAGCGCTCCACATATTTCCGACGAATGTCCTCGTGGTTCTGAAAGAGCAGATAGGTCTGCACCAAGAGGTCGTCGAAGTCCATCGCATTAGCCTGACGACAACGCTCGGCATAGCGTACATAGACATCGGCCACCTTGGCTTTCTTCGAATCATAAAGTGAACAGTTTACGAAAGCATCTGGCAGGATTAGATGGTTCTTTGCCATCGATATCTGGTCGCTCACGGAAGAGGGCTTATAGACCTTATCGTCGAGTGCCAATTCCTTGATGATACTCTTCACTAACGAGCGGGAGTCACTCTGGTCATAGATGGTAAAGTTTGAATCATAGCCTATCAATTTAGCCTCAGCCCTCAGGATGCGCGAAAAGACAGAGTGGAAAGTACCCATCTGCAGATACTGGGCCTGCTCCTGTCCTACCAGTCGAGCAATACGTTCCTTCATCTCACGAGCTGCCTTATTGGTAAAGGTCAAGGCTAAGATGTTCCAAGGCTTCAGCCCTTTCTCCTGAAGAAGATAGGCTATCTTATAGGTCAGCACGCGCGTTTTTCCAGAACCGGCACCGGCAATCACCAGTGAGGCACCGTCGCAATATTCCACCGCTTCGCGCTGACTATCATTGAGTTGTGAGAGTAAATCCATCATACATTCTTTCCTAAAAATCCTCTTAATGTGAAATACAGCCATTCCTGCAAGCGGAACAGTGTCCATGTGGGCATGACACGATAGCCAAACTTCTTCGCCGTGTTCCGATCAAGCAATGTCCTGTCAATGGTAGACCACGCTCTATGAAGCTCTTGCAATCCCCATTGGCGTTCATCTTCCTTCAAGGCCTTGCCATGAACAAAATAGAACATATAGACTCCCACCAGATTGAGCCATCGATGATTCTCGTAGAGAGACAGTATGTCGCGTGAAACGTTTAACTGCATAAGGACCGACTTCATCGATTCGTTTGCCTTCAGATAATCAAACCGACGCACACTGACCTGATGGGTGGCTGATGAACTATGCTGACGATAATGATATACCCCCTGGCACCGTCCTACTCTGCGAGAGTGAAGGTAATGCAAACGGGTGGTATTGTCATCACTATACAGACGGCATGTCGTATCGTAAGGGAATCGCTGATGAATACTGGTACGCACCATATATACGCCATGAATTTGCCAGGTAAGACTCATCCTGAATGCCTCTTCACCACTTAAAAAGTCAAAATCGGGCAAAGGATATATCTCCGAGTAATCAGTATAGTCCATCGAGACATTGAACAGCACCGTATCCACACCCTCATGACTAAAGCCATTCACAGCTTGTTCTAAAGCACCACTGGCATACCAGTCGTCGGCATCCAGGAAACAAACATAATCTCCCTTGGCCTGCTTCAATCCTTCGTTACGAGCAAAAGCCTGTCCGTGGTTCTCATCCAGATGGACAACCTCTATCCGAGAATCAAGCTTCATGTAATCATGAAGGATAGACAGCGAGTTATCCGTAGAACAGTCGTCAATACAGATAATCTGGATATCACGAAGCGTCTGGTTCAACAGCGAATCCAGACAAATTTTCAGATAATCAGAAGCATTATAGACTGCCACCAATACCGTTACCTTAGCCATGCCTTTTCAGTTTTGATGAGATTTTTTCTTTCAAAGCAATCCAAAGGCCCGTCTTCTGATGCACGATATTGACGGAGACAGCCACGCTGACAAATGCCAAGATAATGCCTATACCCCATGCCACCCAAGCGTTATCGAGCCAGGTGGTGATATAGACGGCAATACCAAGCGGTATCTGAATAGCAATCAGTTGAATAACGGGCAATGATATCCTATAGCCATACTTTACATGGGCATAGGCATACACCATCAGCACATTTGCGAAATAGGAAAGACTCAAGGCAACACCAGTACCAATCAGTCCCCAATAATGATAACCCACCATCACAAACAGCACCATCAGCACATCAAAGAGGCCTTCGAGCAACAGATAGCCCACGGAGTTGGCCTTGACCAGCTGGAGATAGGCAATGGGGAGTGATATCGCCTTGAAATACATAGAGAGCACAGCCACTTGCGCCATAGCAATGACTGGCAGGAAGGCATCAGTAAACAGCAGGGGGATAACAATGGGCATAAGGACTATCAACAACGCCAACAGCGGTGAGGCTATCAGCAGCGACACCTCTATCTGACGGTTTACCATGTCGCACATCTGCCGTCTGTCATTTCCTACTGCCGACAGACGTGGGAAATAATCGGTCTCCATAGCACTAAACACCATACCGGAATAGGTCACCGCAATCATCAGACCGGCATTATAGAAGCCCACAGCACCAAGGTCTCCAGTTCTGTTCAGATATGCCCTTATCAGAATCTCAGCCCCACTGCCTAAAATACCTGCAACGACAAAGGCCACACCCAGACGGACCATGCCTAAGCCTTCGCCTAAGATGCCATGACTGCCACGCAAACGCAACGGGAATAGCTTATAAGAGTACCAAATGGTTGTCAGCATCATCACAAAGGCCATCAGCACAATGACAGGCACAATACCCGCCTGTCCGAACGTACTGAATACCGCAACAGCCAATATCAATGCCACGAAGACATTGATGACCTGGATCAATGCCAGTGCCCTTAACCGCCGACAACCCTTCAGAATAGCCATTTCACCGCCCGTGACTGCCATTAAGCCCACTGCCGGTGCCAACAGAACGAAGTGGAGCGTATGGTCTCCCCAAGAGAAGGTATGGTTCATCAACGGACCTGCAGCAACACATACCAGCATACCTATCAGAGCTGTCAGCAAGCTCCATGCTCGCACTACCTTGACGAAATGTTGTATGCGCTCTTCATCACCAGAATCGAACAACTCCGAGACATGCTTTACAGCACTGAACGAAATGCCGAGATTAGT
The DNA here is from genome assembly GCA_964539705.1 of uncultured Prevotella sp. Taxonomy (GTDB): domain Bacteria; phylum Bacteroidota; class Bacteroidia; order Bacteroidales; family Bacteroidaceae; genus Prevotella. The sequence goes on from CAZIKA010000024.1 coordinate 4,437, forward strand.
ACTTTGTGAGATAAAGTTTATCGTGGAATTAAACAGGGAGACAAGTCCCATTCCACCTGGTCCGAGAAAGTAGGCAACAACCTTGTTGCGCACCAAGCCAACCAATATACTAAGGCCTTGCACGCCACCAAAGATGCCGACATATTTCAGCACATGTCCGTAACTACTTTCCTCTTTTGACACCATTATTTTTTAATTCAGTATGCAAAAGTACAACAAATATTTTGATTTTCCGTTATTTTCTTGTAATTTTGTGCACTATGAAGCTGAGTATCGTCATACCTGTATACAATGTAGAGGGCACTATCAACAGATGCGTTGAGAGTGTACTCCATCAAGAAATAGACGATTTCGAAGTGATACTGGTAGATGACGGTTCGACGGATTGCTGCCCTCAAATATGCGAGGAATGGCAAACGAAAGACAAGCATATTACCACAATCCACAGGCAGAATGGCGGACTGAGTGCTGCACGTAATACCGGCATCGACAAGGCCACTGGGGAACTCATCACCTTTGTAGACCCCGATGACTACCTGAAAGAAGGAACCTACTGTGCTGTCATACCTCTCGCAGAAAGGCATGACATCGTGGAGTTTCCCGTCTGCCGACTGTTCAAGTCATCTCAACAGCAGACGTTGTCTTTTCCTGACCAGATATATACAGACAAGAAAAACTACTGGCTTGAAGCGAAAGGCTATACACATACCTATGCGTGGAACAAGATTTACAGAAGGAGTCTGTTTGACCATATACGATACCCGGAAGGAAGGGTCTTTGAAGATGCCGCAACTTTCCCAAAACTGATACTGGCAGCCAAGGATATCTGCACCACCCATCAAGGACTCTATTTCTACTGCTGGAACGATGACGGCATCACAGCAAAAGCCAAAGGGCCAGAACTGGAGAGCCTACTCTGCGGACATCTGGAATCCCTCAAACTATGGCATGACGCGGCCTACTATATTCATGTCCTGAACATACAGATGGACGTCTGCGAGTTGACTGGCAAGGCTCCTGCGCTACCATTCGCCCGTATCAACCCTTTCGCAAAGGGACTGGATTTGAAACAGCGAATGAAGGCAATCATGCTGAACCTGTTTGGAATAAAAGGAATATGTAACATCAACAAAGCGATACACCAATGGAAGAAAAACCGTTCGTAACCTTCATCATACCCGTTTATAATATCCCAACGGAGATGTTATACGACTGTCTGGACAGCATCCTAAGACTGTCGTTAAGGAAACATGAACGGGAAATCATTGTCGTGGATGACGGTTCAACGATATCGCCTCTCAATAGTCTGGACAACTATCTGGACGATATTATCTATATCCGTCAGAAGAACGGCGGACTGGGAAGTGCCCGCAACAGAGGACTGCAGAACGCCACGGGACAGTATATCCAGTTCGTTGATGCCGATGATGCGCTGATTACCAACCAGTATGAGCACTGTCTGGATATGGCCAGGTTCCAATCGCCAGACATGGTGATGTTTGAGTTCTGCAGGAAGGCCAAGAGCCAGAAGGTGTATACTGACCAGAAACTCGTCACCGGCCGTTTCCTCATGCGTCATCAGAATATCAAGGCAACGGCTTGCGGTTATCTGTTCAAGTCGACGATACTGGGCAATCTGCGTTTCACACCTGGCATCTACCATGAGGACGAGGAGTTTACGCCATTGCTCATCCTTCGTGCCGGTTCTATCCTACAGACAGACGCCGAGGCCTACTACTACAGGACACGAGATAATTCCATCACGACGAGTGAGGATATGCGTAACACGGTGAAACGTCTCAACGACTTCAAGGCGATTATCTATCGACTCTACCAGTTTGCCGCTGTCATCCCCGGCAGTGACCGCATGGCATTGCTGCGTCGAATCCACCAACTGACCATGGACTATATCTATAAGGTTATTGTGGACACACGCAATAAGCATTATCTTGACCGACAACTGGAAGAGCTTCGGAAGAAAGGACTGTTTCCACTACCCGACAAGGACTATACAACAAAATACAAGTGGTTCCGCCGACTTAGCAATACAAAGATAGGATTAGCTTTCCTTTTCCGCACGTTACCACTAATAAAAAGAGAACGATGAGAATTCTGCTGCTTGGGGAATACAGTAATGTACACGCCACACTGGCTGAAGGGCTGCGCACACTGGGACATCAGGTCACTGTGGCCTCGAACGGTGACTTCTGGAAGAACTATCCACGCGATATAGATCTTAGCAGAAAGGACGGGAAACTGGGCGGACTGAAACTATTGGCAAAAGTCTATGCCCAACTCCCACAATGGCGTGGCTATGACGTGGTGCAGCTTATCAATCCCATGTTTCTGGAGTTGAGAGCCGAGCGCATCCTGCCCATCTATAAATACTTAAGGAAACATAACAAGAAAATGGTGCTATGCGCAATGGGTATGGACTATTACTGGGTACATGAGTGCACATACAACAAGCCTTTGCGCTATAGCGACTTCAATATTGGTGACCAAGTACGTACTGATGAACCTGCCGTTAGGGAGCAGCGCGACTGGTTGGGCACAACCAAAGAGCAACTGAATAAATTCATTGCTGCCGACTGCGACCAGATTATAGCTGGCCTCTACGAAGATTTCGTCTGTTACGAACCCTATTTCAAAGAAAAGACCTCTTATGTCCCACTACCTCTCAAGATGCCGGCAAACTTCTCACCTCTCTCCCCTCACCTCTCACCTCTCAGAATCTTCATCGGCATCAGCAAAGGACGTAGCGCTTACAAAGGTACTGACATCATGCTACAGGCAGCAGAGGATGTGCTAAAAGCCCATCCCGACAAGATAGAATTAATCAAGGCGGAAGGCGTACCTTTCAACGAATATCAAAAACTCATGGATGGAAGTGATGCTATTTTGGACCAGCTATACAGCTATACACCATCTATGAATCCGCTCTTGGCCATGTCAAAAGGTATCATCTGCATCGGTGGTGGAGAACCTGAGAACTACGAGATACTGGGAGAAGCAGAACTGCGTCCCATCATCAACGTACAACCTACGTATGAGAGCGTGCGCAAGGAATTAGAACAACTCGTCCTTCATTCTGAACGCATCCCTGAACTGAAACGCCAAAGCATTGAGTACGTCCGTAAGCACCATGATTATATCAAAGTCGCCAAAGAATACGAAGCGATATATAGAGGTGAGAAAAGAGAGGTGAGAAAAAAATAAAGGTTGTGCTACTGATGCACAACCTTCATTTTATATCTAATGAAAAATCTTTCTGAAATATTAGTTCTTGAAGAAGTCCTTAACGGCCTCATTAGGAACCATCTGCTCATCGAAGATGTAAGCGCCAGTCTTTGGGCTGCGCACCATCTTGATTACCTTAGAGTAAGCGCGACCATCCTTTGAACCTTCATGGAGGGTAGCAACGGTTTTCTTTGCCATTCTGTCTTACAATTACTTAATCTCCTTGTGAAGAGTCATCTTCTTCAGGATGGGGTTATACTTCATCAGCTCCAGACGCTCAGCAGTGTTCTTACGATTCTTGGTCGTAATATAACGGCTAGTGCCGGGAAGACCACTATTCTTCATCTCGGTGCACTCCAGGATTACCTGAACGCGATTACCTTTTGCTTTCTTGCTTGCCATGGTCTATTAGTCTCCTATTACTTTAATGTCTTTCCAATCCACGAAGCCATTGGCAACAGCCTGCTTCAAAGCGGCATCCAGACCTACTTTATTAATCATACGAAGGCCAGCAGCACTGATCTTCAACTGAATCCAGCAGTTCTCCTCTACATAGTAGAACTTCTTGCTGAACAGGTTTACGTCAAAGCTGCGCTTTGTGCGGTGCTTTGAGTGAGACACATTATTACCGATCTGTGCCTTCTTTCCTGTAATTTGACAAATCTTAGACATTTCTATCTACTTTAATTGTGTTCCTTTTTTGATACTTACTCCAAACAGGGTGCAAAGGTACAAAAAAGTTTAGAGTTTAGAGTTTAAAGTTTTGAGTTTTCTTTTAATATTAAAGTTTTTTAACTCTCAACCTCCTCTACGACAGGTTCTTCTGCTTTCAAATAGTCACAAAACATCTGAATAGCCTTGTTGGTTGCAATGGCCAAATTGATGTCGCGGCCATGGTCTTCCTCTACTTTGCAAGTCATCACTTTATCAGCCGTTCCGCAAGCCAGCCAGATAGTGCCAACAGGGATTTCCTTGGTGCCGCCACCAGGGCCTGCGATACCTGTTGCCGCAATGGCATAATCGGTATTCAGTGCCTTACATGCGCCTTTTACCATGGCGATTGCCACCTCTTCACACACGGCAGTCTTCTCTTCCAACAATTCATGCGACACGCCCAGCAGATTCTCTTTCACCTCATTGACATAGCAGATGATACCGCCCTTGAAATACTTTGAGGCACCAGGCACGGCAATAATAGCCTCAGCGATACGTCCACCCGTACAACTCTCTGCCGTAGCCACCGTCTTTTCGCTTTCCCAAAGCAGTTGACTAATCTCTCTACTGATTATTCTTCCTTCAAAATCCATATATTTCTTCTTTACTTAAATGTCACTTTACTAAATGCAGGTGCATCGATAGGACAGAATTCCTTATCCTGATATTTCAGATGCCCTACGATACCAATCATAGCTGCGTTATCAGTGGTATAGCTGAACTTAGGGATATATATTTTCCATCCATATCGGCGAGCATGATCCTGGAACGCATTTCGCAATCCATTGTTTGCACTCACGCCACCTGCTACAGCCACATGTTTGATACCCGTCTGCTTTACTGCCAAACGAAGTTTCTTCATCAGGATGTCCACAATAGTCCACTCCAACGAGGCAGCGAGATCTTCCTTATGATGCTCAACGAAGTCCGGATCATCCTCAATCCACTTACGCAGATTATAGAGGAACGAGGTTTTCAGTCCTGAGAAGCTGTAGTTCAACCCTGGTATCTGTGGCTCTGAGAACTGATAAGCTTTCGGATTACCCTGACGAGCCAATCGATCGATAATAGGCCCACCCGGGTATCCCAGTCCCATCACCTTCGAGCACTTATCGATAGCCTCACCAGCTGCATCGTCGATGGTCTGTCCCAGCACTTCCATGTCATTATAGGCACGTACCAACACTATCTGAGAGTTGCCTCCACTCACCAAGAGACAGAGGAAGGGCAATGGTGGCGGATTGAATTCACCGTCGCCTCCATCAATAAAATGAGCCATCACATGTCCCTGCAGATGGTTTACGTCAATCAGAGGAATGCCCAACGATCGGGCAAAGCCCTTTGCGAAGCTGACACCCACCAGCAACGAGCCCATCAAACCGGGTCCTCGTGTAAAAGCAACGGCTGTAAGCTGCTCCTTTGTGATACCTGCACGTTTGATAGCCTGATCGACTACCGGCACCACATTCTGCTGATGAGCACGAGATGCCAACTCTGGCACCACGCCACCATAGGCCTCATGCACTGCTTGAGAAGCTGTCACATTAGAGAGCAGGACACCATTCTTTAGCACTGCGGCCGATGTATCATCACAACTTGATTCTATACCTAATATATATATATCATCCATCATAAATCACGACTCCATACTACACACGGAAATCGAGTGCAAAGGTATTAAAAAAGTCAGAAACAACCATCATTAACACAATAGTTTTAACCTAAAGACACAAAAATAAAGAAAAAAATTTGGTCGTTACACCAAATTTACTTACTTTTGCAGCCGATAAACCAATTTTAATAACTCATAAAACCAAAAATTATTGCCTATCGAAACAAAATTTACTTCATAACAATAAAACTTAACATATGAAGAATTTTGAAGGAGTAACCGACGAAGAGTTGGCATTGCTCTATGTAAAAGGTAATAATTCTGCGTTTGACGAGTTGCTCAGCCGCACTCAGACGAAGTTATTCACATATATCATGTTCGTAGTTCGCGATCATGACATTGCCGATGACATTTTCCAAGAGACATTTGTCAAGGTCATCACCCGCCTGCAAAAGGGGCAGTACACTGATTCCGGCAAGTTCATCTTCTGGATCACGCGTATTGCCCATAACTGCATCATGGACTGGTATCGCCAGCAGCAGACAAGCCACATCATCGAAGTGAATGAAGATAACGACCTTCAGAACCTGAAGAGCGCATCGGTCATGGATATCAGCAAAGAAACCGAGATGATCAACGAGCAGGTATTGCTGGATATCAAGAAAATGGTAGAGACTCTTCCTACGCCTCAGCGTGAAGTGGTATATATGCGTTTCTACCAGCAACTGTCGTTCAAGGAGATTGCCGATCTTACCGGCGTGAGCATCAACACCTCACTGGGACGTATGCGCTATGCACTCATCAATCTGCGACGCATGGCAAAAGAGCACCAGATAGAACTGGCGCTCTGCGAATACTAAACAATGGAGATTAAAGTTCCTTTAGACTGCGGATAACTGCTTCAGGGTTATCAGCCTTAAACACATAACTGCCGCTGACCAACACGTCAACGCCTGCAGCGACAAGACGCGGAGCAGTCTCACCCTGAACCCCACCATCGACCTCTATCAGTGCACGACTTCCTGACTGATTTATCAGTTGACGAAGACGTTGCACTTTTTGTATGGTGTTCTCGATGAACTTCTGACCGCCAAATCCTGGATTCACACTCATCAGCAACACCATATCCACATCGCCAATCACATCCTCAAGCACACTGACAGGCGTAGCGGGATTCAGAGTCACACCAGCCTTCATACCTGCTTGATGAATTTCCTGAATAGTACGATGCAGGTGCAGGCAAGCCTCTTGGTGCACGTTCATCATCATCGCACCGAGCTTTGCCGTCTGCTGAATATAGCGCTCAGGCTTCTCTATCATATAGTGCACGTCAAGTGGCTTCTGACAAATCTTTGCCACCGCCTCAAGAACGGGGAAGCCAAACGAGATATTTGGCACAAACGAACCATCCATCACGTCCAGATGAAGCCAATCGGCCTCAGAACGGTTAATCATTTGAATGTCGTGGTCGAGATGAAGAAAGTCGGCCGCCAATAATGATGGTGAAACTAAAGTCATGATTCCTTTTCTTTTTTACTAATTGAGACAGAATGCCTGCTGATTGACTACCCGATAGGTATGAGCTATCTCCTTGATCAATTTCAGTGTCTTCTCACTCGGATTCATTTCTTCGTAAGTAAATATTTGCATAGGCATCTATTTTTTAAGTTGTTACATTAATGTAACGTAATGCCTTGCAGAATATTATATCAAACGACAGAATAATTTTCAATATCTTTCATTCCATTCAGGAAAGCCTGTGCATCCATACGCTTCTTACCAGCCAACTGCAGTTCATCTATCTGAAGCCACGCATCAACACATGCCACATAGAGATGCTTCTTGTCTACCAGTAGCTCACCTACCCTACCGTCAACTTTCATATCAGTCTTGGTAGTACGGAATATCTTCAGCACCGTCTCTGTACCCTTTTCATCCTTTAAGGAAGTCCAAGCGCCCGGATAGGGTGAGAGTCCGCGAACGAAATCATACACGCTTTTCGCTGGCTGATGCCAGTTTATCTGACAGGTCTCCTTGAATATCTTTGGTGCGTGTTTCAAATCAGGCGTTTCGTCCTGCATCATAGACGCGGGATGGCCATCTGCTGCTACAATCTTTTCAAGTGTGCTCATACAAATCTTAGCACCCAGATGCATCAACCCGTCATACACATACTCCACGTCAGCCTCATCGGGGATGGGGAACGTCATCTGTTCGATGATTCGACCTGTATCAATATCATGATCCAGGAAGAAGGTTGTTACACCAGTCTCCGTCTCACCATTGATGACAGCCCAGTTGATAGGAGCCGCACCACGATACTGGGGAAGCAAAGCGGCATGAACATTAAACGTACCATATTCAGGCATCGCCCATACCACCTCAGGTAACATACGGAAAGCCACGACAACCTGCAGATTCGCATGATACGACCGCAACGTCTCAACAAACTCGGGGTCTTTCATCTTCTCTGGCTGCAGTACGGGCAGTCCCTGTTCCAAAGCATATTGTTTGACGGGTGATGGCTGGAGCACCGACCCATGGCGTCCCACGGGCTTGTCAGGCTGAGTCACCACAGCCACCACATTGTACGCATTCTCTATCAATGATTTCAGGGTCTCAACGGCAAACTCCGGAGTGCCCATAAAGATGATTCTAAGGTCTTGTTTTTGCATTTGCTTATCGTTTTCTGAGTGCAAAAGTACTCAAAAATTTCTATTATATACCCTCTAAGTCGATTATTTTTTGTACTTTTGCACCCAAATTATGATTAACGACATTTATGGCAGAAACGACAAACAGCATTTTACAGAAACTTGACGGACTTGAGAGTCGCTTTGAGGAGGTGTCAACCCTGATTACCGACCCTGATGTGATAGCCGACCAGAACCGCTTCGTGAAACTGACGAAGGAGTACAAAGACCTGGGGGATATCATGGATGCCCGCAAGCGATATATCAACTGTCTGAACAGCATCAAGGAGGCCAAGGATATCCTTGCTAACGAGGACGATCCCGAGATGAAGGAGATGGCCCGTGAGGAACTGGCCGTCAACGAAGAGTTGCAGCCCAAACTTGAAGAGGAGATTAAGATTGCCCTTATCCCGAAAGATCCTGAGGATGCTAAGAACGTGCAGATGGAGATTCGTGCAGGAACAGGAGGCGACGAGGCTTGTCTGTTTGCCGGTGACTTGTTTAAGATGTACAAGAGTTTCTGCGATTCAAAAGGTTGGAACCTCTCTGTAACCAGTGTCAGTGAGGGTGCTGTAGGTGGCTACAAGGAGATTGACTTTGCCGTAAGCGGTGCCGATGTCTATGGTACGTTGAAATATGAATCAGGCGTTCATCGTGTACAGCGTGTGCCTGCAACAGAGACACAGGGACGTATGCACACATCTGCTGCTACCGTTGCTGTACTGCCTGAAGCCGACAAGTTCGAAGTTCATATCAACGAAGGCGAAATCAAATGGGATACTTTCCGTTCATCTGGTGCCGGTGGTCAGAATGTGAACAAGGTGGAGTCTGGTGTTCGTCTGCGCTATATGTGGAAGAACCCCAATACTGGTGAGACGGAGGAAATCCTTATCGAATGTACCGAGACACGTGACCAGCCCAAGAACAAAGAGCGTGCTCTCTCGCGCCTGTACACTTTTATATATGATAAGGAGCACCAGAAATACATGGATGACATTGCCAGTCGTCGTAAGACACTGGTATCCACTGGTGACCGCTCAGCCAAGATCCGTACCTACAACTTCCCTCAGGGGCGTGTAACGGATCACCGTATCGGCTATACCACCCACGACCTGCAAGGTTTCCTCGGTGGTGATATCCAAGCAATGATTGACGCCCTCACGGTAGCCGAGAATGCCGAGCGCATGAAAGAAAACGAATTATAGTCAAGTATGTTGCTGTAGTACAGCAACAAACAAAACAAAGAAAAGCAATGACACGTCAAGAATTAATCCAGCAAATTAAGCAGAAGCGCAGTTTCCTCTGCGTAGGCCTCGATACCGATCCCAAGAAGATGCCACAGTGTATCTTTGATCTGCACGACCCCATCTTCGAGTTCAACAAGGCCATCATCGATGCCACCGCTCCCTATTGTGTGGCCTACAAACCCAACCTGGCCTTCTACGAGGCATACGGTCTGAAGGGCATGGAGGCATTTGTGAAGACCTGCGAGTATATCAAAGAGAACCATCCCAACCACCTGATTATCGCAGACGCTAAACGTGGTGATATCGGTAACACCAGTCAGATGTATGCCCGCACCTTCTTCGAGGAGTACAATATCGACGCACTGACCGTAGCCCCCTATATGGGTGAGGATTCTGTGACACCATTCCTGCAGTACGAAGGCAAATGGGTTATTCTCTTGGCTTTGACTTCAAACAAAGGTTCACACGACTTCCAGTTAATAGAAGATGCACAGGGCGAGCGCCTGTTTGAAAAGGTACTGAAGAAGAGTCAGGAATGGGGCAATAGTGAAAATATGATGTATGTTGTAGGTGCCACTCAGGGGCAGATGTTCGAGGACATCCGCAAGGTTGCTCCCAACCACTTCCTGCTGGTACCAGGCGTAGGTGCTCAAGGTGGCAGTCTGCAAGAGGTCTGCAAGTACGGTATGAATAGAGACTGCGGCCTGTTGGTCAACTCCAGTCGCGGCATCATCTACGCTTGCAACGACGACCATTTCGCTGAGGTGGCAGGCAACAAAGCCCGCGAACTGCAGCAAGAGATGGCTGTAGAACTGGAGAAAGCAGGACTCTAACTGCTATCCGTAGTTAAAAAAATATAAAAATTTTACCGAATAACGGGTTCGCAAGGTTCTATATAATAGAAAATTAGTACCTTTGCACCCCGAAATGAGTCCGTGGAGGCAGGGTTAAGTGTGTACGGACGTGCACCGCCTTACGGAAAAACCCCTATTTACAAACAAAATTAAATGTACGCAATTGTAGAAATTCAGGGTCAGCAGTTCAAGGCTGAGCAGGGCAAGAAGCTCTTCGTGCACCACATCAAGGACGTGGAGGCAGGCAAGACTGTTGAGTTTGACAAGGTGCTGCTCGTAGATGCCGACGGCGCTGTCAAGGTTGGCGCACCCACCGTAGAAGGTGCAAAGGTAGTAGTAGAAGTAGTGAACCCCCTCGTAAAGGGTGACAAGGTGATTGTCTTCAAGATGAAGCGTCGCAAGGACTCTCGCAAGCGCAACGGTCATCGTGAGCAGTTCACTCAGGTAGAAGTTAAACAAGTAATCGCTTAAGGAGGAACAGCAGTATGGCACATAAGAAAGGTGTAGGTAGTTCTAAGAACGGCCGCGAAAGTGCAGCCCAGCGACTTGGCGTTAAGATCTGGGGTGGTCAGAAGTGTTTAGCCGGCAACATCATTGTTCGCCAGCGTGGTACAAAGCACAACCCCGGTAATGGCGTAGCTATTGGTAAAGACGATACGCTCTATGCTCTCATTGATGGCACCGTGAACTTCCACAAGGGCAAGTTCAACAAGAGCGTCGTTTCAGTTATCCCCGAGGCTGCTGAAGCATAAACTTACAAACAAAAAAACTTATTCCAAACAAACAATAGAACCCTGTCTCTTACGAGGCAGGGTTTCTACTTTATTATGTGTAAGGAAGTTATAACTTCACCGTCTTCTTGACCGGCTTACTCTCATTCTGCAAACGATTCAAAGCTGTCACTACATAGTAATACTTCGTACGTCCATTCTGATAAGGAAGTTTCAAATAGGTGTCTGAGGTCACAGCGACCAATTTTGAGGGGTCTTCGATATTCACCTTCTCACCCTTAGCAAAACGATAAACGGCATATTTCGTAGCCTCATCATTCCATTTTTTACTCTTTGGTGCTGTCCAGAACAGGATATAACCATCGCGTGTCCAAACGGGCTTTACCTTACGCGGCTTACCTGGTTTCGTCTTATCAATGAAAGGCATTGCGGGCTGCAAGGCCGGATAACGCCAATAATTCCGACGCAGTACGGTACCGTAATTACCGGTATTATCGACAGCCGCCTTGGCATACCAGAGCACAGTACCCTGCACATTCTGCATCTGTTGACTGAGCCTACGCTTCCGTTCCTGCTGTTCGAACTTGACGGTACGCTCGATATCCTCACCGATAAACAACGGACGGGCACTGGCATTGTCGTTCCACCAACGGATCAGCGTGTCGTAGTCGGCCGCCTTATTGCCTATCTCCCAATACACCTGCGGCACGCAATAGTCGAGCCACCCCTGATTCACCCACAGGAGAATGTCGGCATAAAGGTCATCATAGTTCTGAAGGCCGTTCGTATGACTGCCATTCTCAGCACTCTTTCTATTGCGATAGATACCGAATGGTGAGATACCCACCTTCACCCACGGCTTTACGGCGTGCATCGTCTCATAGAATTGCTTGATAAAGAGATTCACGTTGTTTCTTCTCCAGTCACCAATCGTACGAAAGCTCCTACCATACTGCTGATAGATAGCCTCATCAGGAATAGCGATACCAGCCGCAGGATAAGGATAGAAGTAGTCATCCATGTGAATACCGTCAACGTCATAGCGTGTCACGATATCCTTTGCCACCTCACAGATAAAATCACGGTTCTCCTTATACGCAGGATTCAAGATCTTCAGGCCATCGTAGTCGAAACAGAGTTCCGGATGTTTTACAGCTATATGATTAGCCGCCAATGCCGTAGTGCCCTTGGTCTTGGCACGATACGGATTAATCCACGCATGAAGCTCCATGCCACGCTTGTGACACTGCTCTATCATCCACTGCAGAGGGTCCCAATACGGCGACGGAGCCTTACCCTGCTGTCCTGTCAGGAAACGACTCCATGGCTCAAGACTACTCTCGTAGAGCGCATCACACTCAGGTCGCACCTGGAAGATGATAGCATTAACGCCGTCTTTCTGCAACTCATCGAGCTGATAAGCTAACGTCTCTTGCATCTTCTGCGTACCCATACCCTGGAACTGTCCGTTGACACACTGAATCCATGCGCCACGGAATTCCCTCTTTTGCTGTGCGCTGACACCTATGGTCAGCAATAAAGCCAGTAGTAAAAACAGTTTTCTCATTTCAGATACTCGTAAATTTTTTGTGTCCAATCGGCACCATTCTCCGGACAATAGGTGCGTATACCTATCTGACTGGCGGCAGCTACATTACGGGGACCGTCATCAATAAACAGACAATCCGATGGTGGCACCTGCTCAGCCATCAACACACGATGAAAAATCTCTTGCGAGGGTTTCATCAGCTTCATTTCATAACTCAGATACATCGCGTCAAAATAATAGCCCACGCTATGTCCGCGACCATCAAACTCCGTGGAGTTCACCCATTCCATCATATAAGGATTGGTGTTTGAGAGCAGAATTAGTCGGTAGCCCTCTTCACGCAGGCGTATCAGTGCGTCGAGGTTACGCTGTGGCAACTCCTTGGCATAGCCCTGCCAAGCAAAGGCACACTCCTCGTGCGTTGCCTCACGTCCCGTCAGTTTAGTGAGTTCCTGACGGAAAGTCTCAGCATCAATCTTTCCACCTTCCAAGTCTCCAAAGATGCCCTCCTGTGTATAGGCATTCAGTCGCTCTTCTGCGTCTTTCAGGCCTAATGCCTCAAAGCGACGTACCGACTGCGATTGGTCGAGCGTGAGTACCACACCGCCAAGGTCAAAAATTATATTTCGTATCATACTTTTCCTCCACGCCTGCGTGCTTCTTCCAAAGAAAGGATCTGTTGTTGCTCTTCCTTATACTGTTCGCGCAGGTGCGCATATTCTTTATCAAGTTCTTTCGAATAGACATCAGCATCAGCCATCAGACGCTGTGCCACCAAGGGGTTTTGCGAAGCATCTTTCAACCAAACTACAGGACCGCCATAGACGGGGGCTATTTTCAAAGCCACATGAAGCTCACTCGTGGTAGCTCCACCAATCATAATGGGGATATTTAGTCCTGCCTTCTCCAGTTCCCTTGCCACGTTGACCATCTCCTCAAGACTTGGTGTGATCAGTCCCGAGAGACCAATCATATCCACATTCTCAGCCTTGGCACGTTCTACAATCTGTTCCGCAGGCACCATCACACCCAAGTCAATAACCTCATAGCCATTACAAGCCATAATGACCCCCACGATATTCTTGCCGATATCATGCACATCACCCTTAACGGTAGCAAGGAGTACTTTGGGCTTTGAGGTTTGAGATTTGAGGTTTGAGATTTGGATATACGGCTGCAGTATCTCTACGGCCTGCTTCATCGTGCGTGCCGTCTTCACCACCTGCGGCAGAAACATCTTTCCTTCACCGAAACGACGACCTACCTCGTTCATGCCTGCCATCAGCGGACCCTCAATGATATCTACCGCACGCGGATACTTTTCAATTGCTTCTTTAAGGTCAGCCTCCAGCGTTGCACTGCCCCCCCTGATGAGAGCCTCTTGAAGACGTTCCTCCAGGCTGAGGTTCTTCACCTCACCCGTTTCCTCCGTTGCCGATGATACCTCTTCAAGGCCCATCAACTGGTCAGCTGACTCTGGCCTACGGTTCAGTACTACATCCTCAATCAATTGAAGCTGATCCTTCGGGATTTCTTCATAGGTGACTTTAGTAGAGGGATTCACGATACCGAAGTCCATACCCTTTTGAATGGCATGATAGAGAAATACGGCATGCATCGCCTCACGCAGATAGTTATTGCCACGGAACGAGAACGAGAGGTTGCTGACACCACCGCTGACATGAGCCCCTGGCAGGTTCTGTCGAATCCACTCCGTAGCACGGATGAAGTCCACAGCGTAGGCATTATGTTCCTCCATACCCGTTGCAATGGCCAGCACATTAGGGTCGAAGATAATATCCTGCGGTGCAAAGTCTACCTTCTCTGTCAGCAGTCGATAGGCACGCTCTGCTATCTCTATACGACGCTCGTAGGTGGTTGCCTGTCCCTGTTCATCGAAACACATCACCACCACAGCAGCACCCATGCGTTTAACATCACGGGCATGACTCAGGAAGACCTCCTCACCCTCTTTCAGCGAGATACTGTTCACGATGCTCTTACCCTGTACGCACTTCAGTCCGGCCATGATGACCTCCCATTTACTGGAGTCGATCATCACCGGCACACGGGCTATCTCAGGCTCCGAGGCAATCAGGTTGAGGAAGGTCACCATCTCGCCCTTTGCATCCAGCAGACCATCATCCATGTTGATATCGATGACCAGTGCACCGTCGTCCACCTGTTTGCGTGCTATCTGCAGTGCCTCATCGTAATTCTTTTCCTTGATCAGTCGCAGGAACTTTCGTGAACCAGCCACGTTACAGCGTTCACCCACGTTGGTGAAAGCCATAGGTTTCAGTACATCCAGTCCGCTGAGCCACATATCCGCAGACTGCTCCGCTGGCTGATGCGGCTGTTTGCCAACTGCCAACGGCACATATTTCTCGATAAACGCAGGCGTAGTGCCACAGCATCCACCCACGATATTCACCAGTCCTTCGTTGATGAATTCTGCGATCTGCGGTGCCATCGTCTCTGGTGTCTCATCATACAAGCCCAGAGAATTAGGCAGTCCTGCATTCGGATGCGCACTGATATAATAAGGCGCACGGCGTGCCAGTTCCTTTAAGTAAGGCTTCATCTGACGGGCACCAAACGAGCAATTCAAACCGATGCTAAAAATGGGGAACGACGATACGCTGGCAAGGAAAGCCTCAAGCGTCTGACCACTCAGTGTGCGACCTGCCGCATCACTGATCGTGACACTCAGCATGATAGGCACCTCACGCCCCGCCTTTTCCCGCGCATGAATGGCTGCATCGATAGCCACCTTCGCATTCAGCGAGTCAAAGATGGTCTCTATCAGAATCGTGTCCACCCCACCCTCTATCAGACCTTCCATCTGTTCCAGATAAGCCTCGTACAACTCATCGTAAGTCAACTCACGACGTGCCGGGTCCGATACATCGGGCGACATGGAGCAAGTCTTATTGGTAGGTCCCACAGAACCAGCCACAAAGCGCGGCTTTTCGGGGGTGGAATACTTGTCGGCCACTTCGCGGGCCATGCGTGCCGATGCTAGGTTCATCTCCTTGGCATAAGCCTGCAGGTGATAGTCAGCCTGCGAAATACGCTGTGCATTGAACGTGTTGGTAGAGATAATGTCGGCACCAGCCTTCAGATAACGCTCAAAGATATCCTGAATCACGTCAGGGCGTGTCAGATTCAAGACATCATTATTGCCTTTCATCTGTCCGGGGATATCCTGAAAACGGTCGCCCCTGAAATCCTGTTCGTTAAGTCCGTACTCCTGTATGACGGTTCCCATAGCACCGTCAAGAATCAGTACGCGTTTAGTTATTTCGTCTTGTATCATTTATACACTTTCATCGCGCGGTCTATCTCGCGACGGTCTTCTTTTTCTTTCAATGTCTGACGCTTATCAAAAGCCTTCTTACCTTTACACAGCGCTATATCCACCTTGGCGCGCCCGTTCTCGTCAATCCACACCAGCGTAGGCACAATGGTGTAACCCGTCTGCTTCGTAGCACTCTCCAGTCGGGCTATCTCACGGCTTGTCAACAGCAGTTTGCGGTCACGTTTCTGCTCGTGGTTATTGTATGACCCATAGAAATACGGACTGATGCTCATACCCTTCACCCATATCTCACCACGGATAATCGTGCAATAGGTATCTACAAGACTAGCCTTACCGGCACGGATTGATTTGATTTCCGTACCCGTGAGCACGATGCCAGCGGTAAATTCCTCGATAAAGAAATACTCAAAGGCAGCCTTGCGGTTCTTTATCTGTACAGGACTCTTCTTGCGAAGTTCCTCTTGTTGTTTATTCATTCTACTACAGCAAATTTCTCAACATTCTCATCTACGTAAAGTGCAATCTCTTTCGTCCAGCGCTCTTCGTTCTCTATGAACATATCATCGTAATCGTCGAACTGCGGATACTGTTCAAACAGCGCCATAAACTCCTCGTCGGTACAGTCCTTCTCCAGTGCCTCACGGTTCTCCAGCCACAGCGTGTGTACCTCGTAGAGCATCTTCGAGAGGTCGCGCATATGCCACATCTTATTCAGTGCCTTGGCAAAGGGGTTCTTGAAGATGAAGGGCCCGTAGCCATTGTGAATCAGCTGTACAAACCCACCATCCATCACCTCCTGATGAAGCGTATCCCAACAGAGCAACGTCATCTGATCGGCATTCAACTCCTGCATCGTCTCAGCAGTCGGTTCACCTCCTACCGCCTCACGTAGCGCATTGATAAACACTTGTAGGAACGCATCCATTCCCTCCAGAGCGGCATTGCTCAAATCCTGGTCTTTTATGATTACTTGTTTCATATGGTGGCAAAGGTACAAAAAAAAAGGCGAACCACAAAGGATTCGCCTGTTCTTTTTCATTCTCGTACGAAAGTACTTCTATTTCTGGATATCCCTCAGAAGCAACGCCTACCTACTGCGTTGTACATCTTACCCGCTTTTATGATGAAGAGTTTACCATTCTTCACGCACTTGCAGTCAGGTAGACCGTCAACATTCTGCTGCGTACTTTTCACGCCTTTAACCGCAGTCTCCTCATCAGTCAAGGCTACAATACTGCCGAATCCGCTCCATGGATACGTTTCCTTGTACGCTTCTACGGAAGCGGCTGGCACGTGGAGCGTAGCATTAAGGGATGAGCGATAAAAGGCATATTTGCCTGTTGGAACGCTATCTGCGTAACAATACACATCCTTCAGATTAGGGCAGATACCGAAAGCACCGTCGCCTATTGAATCCACGCCATTGCCTATTGCCACCGAATTCAGGTTGTCGCAATAAGCGAAAGCGAAAGTTGCTATTAACGTCACGCTATTGGGGATGGTCACCGACGTCATGTTCATGCAAGTTCTGAAGGCTTGGTCATCTATTGTTGTCACACCTTCGGGAATGGTCATCGATGTCAGACCGTAACAGTAAGCAAAAGCGTATTTTCCTATTGTTGTCACGCTACTGGGGATGACGGTATTCTTGCAGCCGGCAACAAGCGTATTGGTTTCCGTCTCTATGACGGCGTTACAATTTTCACGGGAGTCATATACCGTATTTCCGCTTTCAACGGATATAGCTGCCAAGGCATTACAACCTTCGAAAACCTCGATTCCTATAGATGTCACGCTATTGGGAATGGTCACCGATGTCAGACCGGTGCAAAAATTGAAAGCCAGTCTTCCTATTGACTTCACGCTATTGGGAATGGTCAACGATTTCAGACCAGTGCAGTTTTCGAAAGCACTGCCGCCTATGGCTGTCACGCTGTTAGGGATGACGGTATTCATGCAACCAGAAATAATCGTATTGGTTGCTGTTTCTATGATAGCGTTACAATTTTCACGCGAGTCATATACTGTATTTCTGCTTTCAACGGATATCGATGTCAGGGCTGGACAACCAGAAAACGATGTGTTTTTTATTGATTTTACGCTGCTGGGGATGGTTATCGATGTCAGGTTTTCGCACACATAGAAAGCGTGACTTCCTATTGTTTCCACGCTATTAGGGATGGTTATCGATGTCAGACCGGTGCACTGCATGAAAGCCAAACCGCCTATTTCTGTCACGGTGTTGGGAATGGTCACCGATGTCAGATCTGCGCTGTAAGCAAAAGCACTGCCGCCTATGGCTGTTACGGTGTAGGTAACATCCTGATAGGTTACCGTCTCGGGAATCGTCACACTACCTGCGTAAAACTCTTCGCCACGTGTTACTTCTGCGCTCTTCGTACTGTCAATTAAATTGTAATAGATGCTATCAATCCGCGCATCATACGCACTTGCCGTCAGCGTTGACAGCAGAAAGAGAAAAAACAATGCTCTTTGTCTCATCGTCGTAACTTTTTAATGATTATAGGGTATTATGCTAGTTTCAGGGTGCAAAGGTACAATAATTATTTGGATTAATCAAATTTTTAAGCCAACTATTCTTCCAAAATAGAAGCATGTCACTTACGAGTTCTAAATAGCCTATTTACAAATGTTAAATGGCCCATTTACGAGGGCTAAATGGCCCATTAAGATAAGCTAAGTATATTACTTACAATCTTAACCAAAAGTCCAAAGGGGATGAGGCTTCAATGGGGGACGCGCACATGCTGTCCAACCACGAAGAAAAACAACGATTTTATACCCCTAAACAGAAAAAAGTTCGAATATATTTTGTGGATTGCAGGAAATATTGTAACTTTACACCCAAATTTTGAAACAATAACTAAAACGTTTAATTTTAAATCAATCAAAACGATGAAAGCAATTAAAGCTTCTATCTTCGGATTAGGTGCAATGATGGCCCTCACAATGATGTCTTGTGACACCCAGCAGGCAGCACCAGAG
>CAZIKA010000025.1:0-4893 GCA_964539705.1 uncultured Prevotella sp.
CCTTCTGATCCGTAGTCAGATGCTCTATTCAGTTGAGCTACGGAACCTCTGTTCCAGCTGTTCAAGTGTCATATCCTTGAAAGCGAGTGCAAAGGTACGGAGTTTTTCCGAATCCTCCAAACTTTTTCGCTGTTTTTTTTAAGAAAAGATGATTTTTCTTTCTAAAAAGCCAAAATCAACGCGTTTTTTGCAGTTTCTGAACGTATTTAACTGGCACTCCTTCTTCTTTTTTCAGCACATCTGCGAATGTCTGGGGAGTAATCTCTACAGGTCCACGCATGAATTCCGGTATATTATAGCTCTTCATGAACTGACGATGATAGTCAGGATCGGCCTGTGGCAACGCAAAGGGCTTCGATGCCCTACCCTGCTCATCGACATGGGCAATAAAGGGACGAGTGAAGTTACCATCCTCACGACGACTGCTGACTACCATCCAACGTCCATTACTTGACCAAGAGTGATAGCTCTCAGTATCATCAGAATTGACACCTTCCATAGGCTTGCATTCCCCTGTAGCAAGGTCGATAATCCAAAGGTCGGCCTCATGATGCCAGATATGGAAACAGCCATAATGACCCAGCGTGAATACGAGATAGCGTCCATCGGGCGAGATGCGAGGCAAGGTAGCACTCTTATCGAGAGAATCAGCCTGGAACACCAATTCACGAGGACCGAAAGTCATGGTCTCTGGATCAAACGATTTACGATAGATGTTATACTGTATCTCACGATAACGCTGGATGACCTCCACGTCTTTAGATACCGTATCCTTGAATTCAAAGTGGGCACTGCAATAATAGAAACTCTTGCCATCGGGAGCCCAGAAGGGGAACACCTCGAACTCAGTAGTATCGTTCTCCAGATTTGTCACCTCATTATGCTCTACATCGTAAGCAATGATATCGCTAGCGGAATCGAATACCTCGATTTTATTCAGATGACGTGTATGGAACGACTGTCCTGTTTTATTTGTAGAGAACACAACAAGGGGCAACCAAGGATGCCAGGTGGGATAGACACCAGCAGAGAGGATAGAGTCGTTACGCATATTGATCTTACTAATCTTGCCATCATAAACGACAACGGTGCCACCATGATTCTGACGTGCATGGAACAGCATGCGCTCTGGGTTATATTTCTGATAGTTGTGACAGTTGACACACTGTCCGTCCGCCTCTGTACTACATAACAGATTATCAACCATCACCCGTTCGTCGTAGTTTTCCAGACAACGCTGATTGAGGGTGAGTTCCTCGTAGGTAACATACGATGGCGAGATGAGTCGGTAGCTAAGATAAGAGTCTATGCTATCCGTCGATACATGATAGGCAAAGGGTTTGAAGCGTGTCCACTGCTCACCATTCCGTGAAAAGACCTCTATCGTAACGTCATGTCCCTGAGCCTGAGCCAGCAAATGATGCCAGTCGTCAACGTCAGGCTGAGCCTTCACGCCATCACACACCAATTGCACATCGCCATAGGAAAAGCGAGTTACGACTTCATCGGCCTCCTGTTCCAACTGGAAAGTGAGCGGTGCGATGTTGACAGGTATGGTCACATCCACATAGTCAGGATAGATAGCAGGAAGCTCTTTGCTCTCGACAAACGACTCGGGAACCTTTGTTCCGCACGAGGCCATCATCATGACAGCCAGAGAGAGAAATATATAAACTCTTTTCATCTTAATACAACTTCTGGTTTCTCACAAGGAAATAATCATAATAGAAGGTATGGCCAAAACGGGGATAGAAGATGGGGCGCATCTGCTCCTCGCTCATACCGGCACACTGCTGTGCTAAAGCCATAAACGCCTCGTAATTTTGCTTCACACTTTCATCAAACGGCATACGACTAATGTCCACATTATTCTCCAGATGACCGTAAAGATAGGCTGCCTCCTGATAGTGCGTAGGCATTCGCTGTCCCACATGCAGAAGGGCATATTTGTTGAAACGAGGCCAGAAGGTGGCAATATCCTTCGTCCAAAGGGCTGCAGAGAGCACCATATCCTGCATCACCGGGTCTTCGGTTTCGTAGTTGACGATCTGGTGCATCAGGAAATACTCCACCAGTCCGTTGTCGCTGGCCAGTATGTCGCTGAAATCACGCATATGGGTAACGGGCTCGTACTCGTTGCTTTTCATCAGTTTCTCACGGTGTCCCACATACTGCTCCTGCTCTTCAGCCCATGCACGGTGATAGCGTGTATGCTTCAGCAACCCGATATACTTCTTAGCCACCTCATCCTCGCCATCCAACAGCGCACAGCGGGTCATGTATTTCAGATGAACAGCACGCCAGCCAAACTCCACGCCGTCTTCCAGACACCAACGATGACAATAGTTCAGCTGTCCGTAATAGAAATAAATGTCGCGTCCCACAACTTGTGTCATTCGGATGTCAAGCGGTGTATTACTGGCTTTTGCTCCCTGACGAAAATGGAACATCTCATCGCCCAGACGCCCCAAACGGAAGAGTGCCAGATTTTTCATCAGCACAATGCTTCGCGTGGGTTCATCCTCCAGGTCTTTCGCATGTTGTAGCACTTCTTCCCAGTTGCCAGCCTCCATGCTGCGATTCATATCGAGCTCTTTATGGAAATTATAGTCACGATACCAGAAGTGGCAAACAACAAATACCACAGCGGCTGTTATCACCGTCTGGGAAGTCAGCCATAGCAACGGCTTCTTCACATCGCCCCCTTTCAACAATCCATACATAGCAGCCAAAAGCACATAGCTTACAAACAGACCGATAAAGGGCAGATAATAAGAGGGGAAGAAGTCGTTAAACTCAAACAGTGGGAGTGCCGTGAAATAAATCATGTCGAAATTGGTCTCATAGTAAACCCAACGATAGAAGATCATAGGCACTATCAGCACACAGAAAAGGGCAATAACCGTGTTGAGTATACGCCATTTCAAAGCATCTTGAGGCAAACGCCACGACACGATAGCCATCAATATCAGGGCAAAAAGTCCGTAGCAACCCATTAGAGGATAAAGGACTACACCACATAATGCCACGAAGAGAGGTCGCAATAGCGAAGGCAGGCATCGGAAAGTCCACACGCTAGCTACCGCTCCTGTCATACCTATCGTAGCCACAAAGAAATAGCCTCGAAGTTTCAGATAGTAAATCCAATAGCCCAGTTCCATATTGCTGAGCACCAACATCGCTATTGGTATCAATAAAAGGGAGAGCCACTTCATCGGCATCTTAAATGCCATTGCCGATACGACCAACAAGACGGCCCACCAGCCACAAAGCATCAGCACGCCAAGCCATGTGTGGAAAAAGAAATCCGTGAAGAATGTGCCAAGATAGGTTAGAAGACCACCTGCCACCACCATCTGCTGTTTAAAAAACAAAGAAGTATCCAAGAACAGGTTCAGCTCCTGGACTTTCCAAAGATAGGAATCCTCATAGTACAACAATGCCCATGCCACAAAGCAGAAAAGCGTTGCCACAAGAATAACAGGAAGAAATTTCAGTCTCGCTTTCATAAGTTTTTCGTTATTGCGAATGCAAAGGTATAAAAATAATTCAACAAAAAGAGTCTGAATCGAAAATTATTTTGTATCTTTGCACAAAATACGAAACTATCAATAACTATTCAATTATGCTTAAACATTTATTTCTATCATTAGCTCTGTTGACAACGGCTCAGAGTTATGCCGCTGCAGAACCAGAATGGAAGAATCCTGCGGTCAATCAAATCAATCGTGAGGCACGTCGAGCTGTGTTTTTCGCTTTCGAGAATGCCAATCTGGCGAAAGCCAACGACAAAACAAAGTCAGGTCGTTATCTCTCAATGGAAGGTAAGTGGCGCTTTAATTTTGTAAAGGATCATAACCTGGCTCCAAAGGATTTCTTCTCATTGAAGTTTGATGACTCTAAATGGGTAGATTTCCCTGTACCTGGACTTTTCGAAATTGAGGGCTACGGCGACAAGATCTATAAGAACGTGGGCTACGCTTGGTGCACCACCTTCGATAGCAAGCCACCTTATATCGACGAGACCAATAACTATACTGGTTCGTATCGTCGTGAGTTCGATTTGCCTGCCGACTGGAACGGACAGGACGTTTACTTCCATGTAGGCTCTGCCACCAGCAACCTGAAGGTATGGGTCAACGGCAAGTTCGTTGGCTACTCTGAGGACTCGAAGGTAGCAGCTGAATTCAACATCACCAAGTTCCTGAAGAAAGGGAAGAACCTGATTGCCATGCAGGTGATGCGCTGGTGCGACGGTTCTTATCTGGAGGATCAGGACTTCTGGCGCTTCACAGGTATTGCCCGCGAGGTGTATCTCTATGCCCGTCCGAAGATGCACATTGAAGATATCACCATCACTCAGGACTATTTCAACGGCGAGGGTCAACTCAACGTGGACGTAAAGGCTCCCAAGGGAACCACGGTAGAGCAGAGTCTGACCGATGCCAACGGCAAGGAGGTGAGCGTGGCAGATGTGAAGCCTTGGTCGGCAGAAGTGCCTACGCTCTATAACCTGCTCATCACTCTGAAGAAGGGCGACAAGGTGCTGGAGGTTATCAAACAGCGTGTGGGCTTCCGTCATATCGAGATCAAGAACGCCCAGCTGCTTATCAATGGTCAGCCTATATTAATTAAAGGTGCCGACCGTCACGAACTTGATCCCGACAAGGGCTACATTGTCTCAATGGAACGCATGATTCAGGATATCAAGATTATGAAGCAACTGAACATCAATGCTGTTCGTACTTGTCACTATCCTGATGATCCTCGTTGGTATGACCTGTGTGATGAATACGGAATCTATCTGACTGCCGAATCAAACCTTGAGAGCCACGGTATGGGCTATGGAGAGAAGACACTGGCAAAGAACAAGGATTTTGAATTGGCTCATCT
>CAZIKA010000025.1:4993-22858 GCA_964539705.1 uncultured Prevotella sp.
CTGATTCAGTGTGAGTATGCTCACGCTATGGGTAACTCGATGGGTGGTTTCAAGGAGTATTGGGACCTCGTTCGCAAATATCCGAAGTATCAGGGTGGTTACATCTGGGACTTCGTAGATCAAGGTATGCGCGACAAGAGTCCTATTACTGGACGCACCATCTTTACCTATGGTGGCGACTACGGCAAGTATCCCGCATCAGATTACAACTTCAACTGCAACGGTATCATCGCACCAGATCGCCGTCTGAATCCACATGCTTACGAGGTAGGTTACTACTATCAGAACGTATGGGTGAAGGATGTTGACCTGAAGGCTGGTAAGTTCGAGATCTATAATGAGAACTTCTTTAAGACCTTGGATGACCTGGAGTTGGTATGGTTCCTGGGAGGTGCCGGTAACAATGGACATCATCGTGATGGTGTTCCTGCAGGTTTGACCTATGGACACGGTGGTACCATCGATATTAGCGGCATCCAGCCCCAACAGCGCAAAGTTATCACCGACGAGAAACTGCAACAGACAATAACCAAGATGTCTGGACATCACGGCGACCAGGAACTGCTGCTCAACTTCTATTTCAAGTCAAAGAACGGTGCGCCCCTTATTGAAAAGGGGCAGGTAATGGCTAAGCAGCAGTTCTGCATCAACGCTTATAAGTTCCCAGAACTGAAGGACGAGACGGCTCAGGTCCAGAAAGAGGAGACCAACACCTACGTCAAACTCTCAGCTGGTGGTACAGACCTTTATATAGGCAAGCACAATGGTTGGATTGACTATATCACCGTCGACGGCAAGGATATGCTACAGTTCCGTGAGAGCATCGTGCCTGAGTTCTGGCGTGCTCCTACAGACAACGACTATGGTGCTGGTTTGCAGCGTCGCTTTGCCACTTGGAAGAACCCACAAATGAAGGTGAAGAACCTCGCCGTTAACGACAACTCTATTGTTGCTACCATCGATATGCCTAATCAGAAGGCTACTCTTGAGATGACCTACACGCTGACTCCTGAAGGCGTGATCATCGTTCGTGAGCACATGACTGTTGACAAAGAAGCTAAGGTGAGCGAGTTGTTCCGCTATGGTATGAGCATCCAGATGCCGAAGCAATACAATCAGGTAGAGTACTACGGACGTGGTCCTATCGAGACCTACTGTGATCGCAAGGATTCTGAGTTCTTGGGTGTCTATAAGAATAAGGTAAATGACGAGTACTTTGAGTATGTTCGTCCTCAGGAGAGTGGCAACCATGTTGATGTGCGCTGGTTCTCTGTCATCGACAACAACGGTAAGGGATTGCAGTTCTACAGCAATGCTCCAATGGAAGCCTCTGCCCTGCCCTACACTAACGACCAGATTGACGACGGTATGCACAAAGACAAGGCGTGGGGACGTCATAGTGGCGACTTGATTCCTTCGGGTATGACCTCCGTTCACGTGCAGCAGAAGCAATTGGGTCTGGGTTGTGTGAACTCTTGGGGTGCTTGGCCTCGCAGCGAGTATCGCCTGCACTATAAGGACTACGACTTCACGTTTGCTATCAAGCCTCTGAAATAAGAAAATAAAAGCGGTGCTCAAATGAGTGCCGCTTTTTTTGTTTATCTTAGCTGGCTGTATGTCTTGCAACCCTTAGCGTAGTATTTCCAAAGTAGCAGGAATGGTGCGAATTCTGTATCTTTGCCAACCCTACTCTTCTGTATTTGCTCGCGGTCGGTTTCAAAATCCTTACGCCAACGCTTGAAATCACGACGAGCACGGAAGATAGCCTTGAAATCACCTATATTCCGCTTCAGGATTAAAGTCTGAAAAGCTGCCAGATAATCCAGGAACCAACGCAAACGCATCACAGGCTTTAAGTCCTTTTCAGGAAGACACTTATACAGCATCGTCAAGTTATTACGGAAGTTCAAGTATGTCTTCATGGGGTTCGACTTCGGTAATGTACCTCCACCTACATGATACACCTTACTCTCTGGCAGACAGTATATCTGATAGCCCATTATTCTCATTCGCCAACACATCTCGATCTCCTCTTGATGAGCAAAGAAGCGACCATCCAATCCTCCCACCTCTTTATATATACGCGCACGCACAAGGAGAGCAGCTCCTGTAGCCCAATGTACTTTAGCAGGTTCGTCATATTGTCCGTGATCCTGTTCTACGACATCAAAGACCCTACCTCTACAGAAAGGATACCCGTAGCGGTCCAAGTAACCTCCACATGCACCAGCATATTCAAAGCTATCGCGTTGGAAGATACTCAGCAGCTTCGGCTGACAGGCAGCCACCTCTTCGTGACTATCCATAAATGATAGCATCGGCGTCAACCAACCTGGCGTTACCTCGATATCGCTGTTCAAAAGCAGATAGTACTCCGCATATACCTGTTCCAACGCCTTGTTATAACCCTCGGCAAAACCCCAGTTCTTTTCCAATAGAATCAGTTTTACCTCAGGAAACTCTTCTTTCAGTAGCGCGATACTATTATCCGTCGATGCATTATCAGCCACATATACCACAGCCTCGTCCTTAGAGTATTGTAGTACGCTGGGCAGATACTTCTTCAGCATCTCTGCCCCGTTCCAGTTCAATATGACAATAGCTAACTTATCCATTGATAATTGTTGCTTTAAGTGCCGTCTTATCGTGATTAAAATCGCCCAGTTTCACTTTCAATATCTCATTATCGTACTCAGATCTAGCATCCTGAGCCGATAATTCCACACGGATATAGTTTTTCGTAAACCCATGCATAGCACGTCCTCGTGTTGCCTTCTCAAACAACACCTCTGCCTCCTGACCGATATACTGTTCGTAGAAACCGTATGTCTTCTCGTCTGAAAGTTCCAGCAAGCGCTTACTACGTAGTTTCTTTTCTTTCTCAGGCACTACATAGTTAATCTTCAGAGCCGAAGTACCAGGACGCTCAGAGTAAGGGAACACATGCAACTGCGTCACAGGCAGAGATTTGATAAACTCATAGCCATCCTCGAAACATTCTGGCGTCTCACCCCTACAGCCTACCATCACATCGACACCGATAAAGGCATCAGGCATCAATTCCTTGATACGTAATATTTTTTCTGCAAAAAGCTGACGGTCGTAATGACGATGCATCAGTTTCAACACTTCATCGCTACCACTTTGCAAAGGAATATGGAAATGAGGCATGAATGCCCTACTCTCTTTAGCGCAATAGTCGATAAGCTCATCACTCAGCAAATCGGGCTCCAAACTACTGATACGATAACGACGGATGCCCTCAACTTTATCAAGTGCTTTCACCAGATCGATAAACTTCTCGCCGGTAGTCTTACCAAAGTCACCAATATTCACGCCAGTAAGTACGATCTCCTTACCACCTTCATCAGCAGCCTGCTTAGCCTGCTCCACCAACGATGCTATCGTTGGATTACGACTGAACCCGCGCGCATACGGTATAGTACAATAGGTACAGAAATAATCACAACCGTCCTGTACCTTCAAAAAATAGCGGGTGCGGTTACCTCTAGAGCACGATGGAGCGAATGTCTTGATATCCTTCGTCTTCACCGTCTTGTATGTCGCAATATCATTGCGACTCATAAAAGCCTCCGACAGGAACTGGATGAGATTAGCCTTCTCGTTTGACCCAAGAACTAGACTGACGCCATCAATCTTACTCACGGCTTCAGGCTCCAGTTGCGCATAGCAACCAGTCACCACCACAAAGGCACCAGGGTTCTCGCGTACCAAACGATGGATAGCCTGACGACATTTATGATCGGCTACGTCAGTTACCGAGCATGTGTTAATCAGGCAGATATCCGCCTGTTCACCCTTCTGAGCCGTACGAACCCCCATTTCCTGAAGCATCCGACCGAAAGTCGAAGTCTCAGAGAAGTTCAACTTACACCCCAAGGTGAAATATGCCGCTGTCTTGCCTTGAAAAGCAGATGTATCTATCATATTTATTTCTTATGTTTTGCAAAGGTACACATTAATTGGCAAAAAACACTCATTTTATTCCTAATTTCCATTAAGTGTCATTTGTATACCATTTTTAACATTTCATATCTTATTGATTTTCAATTATTTGCAAAAAAGTTACAAAAAAGAGTAAAAAAAAAACGAAAAAAATGTATCATCGTATCAAAAAAATGCCTACCTTTGCATCGTTTTAATAAACAAATGATTGTTTTACAGATTTTAAAAAGCAAAAAAGAAATGAAAAAGATTGCATTTATGTTCGCAGTTGCAGCTATGTTCGTAGCATGTGGTAATGGTAACAAGCCCGCTGAGGAGGTTGCTACTGATTCAACTGAGGTTACTGAGGTTACTGATACCCTTCAGAACGACACCCTGCAGAACGATTCTCTGCAGAACGACAGCCTCTAATCGCTGTTAATTTACGCGCGAACTAAGTAAGGAAACGCAAGAGGATGTATCGAGAGATACATCCTCTTTTTCGTTGTAAACATTAAAGACAAGCAGGCAGTTCGAAGGCAAGGAGCTTGCCAATCGAAGCCCAGGAGCTTGCCAATCGCCACCTAGGAACAGGTAGCTCCCTAGTAAGGAGCAATAGACAAGAAAAAAAAGAGGATGTACCTTTTTAGATACATCCTCTTCGCGTTGTAATATCAATGATATTGCTTTACAGCGTAATTACTCTGCAACGGGAGCCTCTGCCTCTTCAGCAACAGGAGCCTCCTCAACAGCGGGAGCAGCAACCTCTTCTACAGGAGCGCCCTCAGCAACAACCTTGACAGGAATTTCTGCGCTCACCTCCTTGTGGAAGCGAACAACTGCTACATAGTCACCAATCTTCTTGATGTCCTTCATAACGATGATTTTGCGATCAACCTCCTTACCCAGCTTAGCGAGCTCGTCAGCAACAGTCATGTTAGTCACAGAACCATAGAGCTGACCTGTAGCGCTAACCTTAGCAGCGATGGTGAGTGCAACACCCTCGAGAGCAGCAGCCTTCTCCTCAGCAGCAGCCTTGATAGCAGCCAGCTTGTGAGCCTGCTGCTTCAGGTTCTCAGCCAGAATCTTCTTGGCAGAGGGAGAAGCAATAACGGCCTTACCTGAAGGAATCAGGTAGTTACGACCATAACCCGACTTAACATTTACGATATCGTTCTTGAATCCCAAGCCGATAACATCTTCTTTCAAAATCAATTCCATTCTTGCGTCCTCCTTTGTTTATTTCATCAAATCGGTTACGTAAGGCAGCAATGCAATCTGACGTGCACGCTTCACGGCCTGAGCCACACGACGCTGGTACTTCAGAGAGGTACCGGTGATGCGACGGGGCAGAATCTTACCCTGCTCGTTCAGGAACTTCTTCAGGAACTCGGGATCTTTGTAGTCGATATACTTGATACCGCTCTTCTTGAAACGACAATACTTCTTCTTCTTCAGGTCGATAGAAGGAGCTGTCAAATAACGAATTTCACTCTGTTCTGCCATAGTTTAAGCCTCCTCTTTTTTACCAAGCTTGCTACGACGCTTCTCAGCATACTCAGCAGCATACTTGTCAAGTTTAACAGTCTGGAAACGAATCACCTTCTCGTCACGACGATAGGCAGTCTCCAAAGTCTTAATCACAGCTGGCTCAGCGTTGAACTCGATGAGGTAATAGAAGCCAGAGGTCTTCTTCTCAATCTGGTAAGCCAGTTTCTTCAATCCCCAGGCCTCTTCGTTCACAATCTCAGCACCTTTGTCGGCGAGAACCTTCTTGAACTTAGCGACCGTTTCCTTTGCCTGATCGTCAGACAAAACGGGAGTTAAAATGAAAACGGTTTCGTACTTATTCATACGTTTAATAAAAAAATTAATAATTATTTTGCAAAATGCGGGCGCAAAGGTACGATTTTTTCGTGAGATATCAAACTTTTCCGTACCTTTGCGCCCAAAATTTAACTATTATTTGTATTCACTCCAAGCTTTTATGCCTATTCCATCGATTCCGACCTTACAGAAGGCCTCAATAAAGGCAGCAGCAAGGCGTGCGTTGGTTATCAGGGGCACGTTCAAATCAATGGCTGCACGACGAATCTTATAACCATTTGTCAACTCATGAGTGGTCAAATCCTTTGGAATATTGACAACCATATCTATCTGATGGTTATGCAGCAAGTCAAGTGCTGATGGAATATCCTTTGTCTCGTCGCTAATCTCACTAGGCCAGAGCACACGCGTATTCTCCACCCCATTATCAGAGAGATACTTTGAGGTACCTGCCGTAGCATACAGCTCGTATCCATGAGCTACCAACATACGGGCAGCATCCAGCATATCAGCCTTTTGCTTAGCACCACCTGTTGACAGCAGAACCGTCTTCTTAGGAATACGATGTCCTACAGAGAGCATCGCCTTCAGCAACGCAGTATCCGTATTATCACCGATACATCCTACCTCACCCGTTGATGCCATATCGACACCCAGCACAGGGTCTGCCTTCTGCAAGCGGTTAAATGAGAACTGCGAAGCCTTGATACCTACATAGTCGAGGTCGAAGAGGTTCTTCGAAGGCTTCTCTACTGGCAATCCTAACATCACCTTCGTAGCAAGATCAATCATATTGAGTTTCAACACCTTAGATACGAATGGGAAGCTGCGCGAAGCACGCAGGTTACACTCGATAACCAGGATGTCATTCTCACGAGCCATATACTGGATGTTGAACGGACCATTGATATGCAGAGCAGCTGCTATCTGACGAGAGATACGCTTGATACGACGTACCGTCTCCACATACAATTTCTGTGGTGGGAACTGAATCGTAGCATCACCAGAGTGAACACCAGCAAACTCAATGTGCTCTGAGATAGCGTATGCGATGATTTCACCATCCTTTGCCACAGCATCCATCTCAATCTCCTTGGCATGTTCAATGAACTTAGACACCACAACAGGGTGATCCTCGCTCACGTTAGCAGCCAACTGAAGGAAACGCTCCAACTCATCTTTATTCGAACAAACGTTCATAGCAGCACCAGAGAGCACATACGAAGGACGAACCAATACTGGAAAGCCTACACGGTCTACAAACTGGTTAATATCATCCATAGATGTCAGCGCACTCCATTCTGGCTGGTTAACACCCAGTTCGTTCAACATCTGCGAGAACTTCGCACGGTCCTCTGCGCCGTCGATATCTTTTGCCTGGGTACCCAGAATCTTAACTTTCTGCTCATCCAGATAGACAGCCAGGTTATTAGGAATCTGACCACCAGTAGATACAATTACACCATGAGGCGTCTCGAAGTCGATGATATCCATCACACGCTCAAAGGTCAACTCGTCGAAGTAGAGGCGGTCACACATATCATAATCGGTAGAAACGGTCTCTGGATTATAGTTGATCATCACAGAGCGCCACCCTTCCTTGCGAATCGTGTTCAGAGCCTGAACACCACACCAGTCGAACTCTACCGAAGAACCGATACGGTATGCACCAGAACCCAAAACGATGATACTCTTCTTGTCATTCTCAAAAGGAATATCACTGGCTACACCAGAGTAAGTGACATACAGATAGTTAGTCTGTGCTGGATACTCAGCAGCAAGGGTATCAATCTGCTTTACAACAGGCAGGATTCCGAGTTGCTTTCTGCGATTACGTACCAACAGCAAAGCCTCATGCATTGACTTGCATTCATCTTCCAAGCCAATAGCACGGGCTATCTGGAAGTCAGTAAAGCCATATACCTTTGCCTCACGGAGCAGCGACTCCTCCAGCGTATTGATATTCTTTTTCTGTAAAAGCTCATCAATATCGATGATATGTTGCAGTTTCTCAAGGAACCACTTGTCAATCTTTGTCAGTTCATGAATCTTGTCGATATCATATTCTGGCATATGCATAGCCTTTGAGATAACAAAGATACGCTTATCCGTAGGTTCACGCAGAGCAGCATCTATATCTGCAATTTTCAGTTCCTTGTTTCCTACAAAACCGTGCATCCCCTGACCAATCATACGCAAGCCCTTCTGAATAGCCTCTTCGAAGGTGCGACCTATCGCCATCACCTCACCAACAGACTTCATGCTAGAACCCAATTCCTTATCTACACCGTGGAACTTCGAGAGGTCCCAACGAGGAATCTTACATACCACATAGTCAAGGGCAGGCTCAAAGAAGGCACTGGTAGTCTTGGTGACAGAGTTCTTCAGTTCAAACAAGCCGTAACCCATACCCAGTTTGGCAGCTACGAAAGCCAATGGGTAACCCGTAGCTTTTGATGCCAGAGCAGAAGAACGACTCAGACGAGCATTCACCTCGATAACGCGATAGTCCTCAGACTCGGGGTCGAAGGCATACTGTACGTTACACTCACCCACGATACCGATATGGCGGATAATCTTGATAGCCAGCGCACGAAGCTTATGATACTCAGAGTTTGTCAGCGTCTGCGAAGGAGCGACTACGATACTCTCACCCGTATGGATACCCAGCGGGTCGAAGTTCTCCATGTTACAAACCGTGATACAGTTATCGTAACGGTCACGTACAACTTCATATTCTATCTCCTTCCAACCTTTCAGTGATTTCTCCACCAACACCTGTGGCGAGAACGAGAACGCTTTCTCTGCAAGTGTATTCAGCTGTTCCTCATTATCACAGAAGCCAGAGCCAAGTCCACCCAAAGCATAAGCAGCACGCAGGATGATAGGATAACCCAACTCTGCAGCGGCCTTACGGGCATCGGCAATATTATCGCAAGCCTGACTCTTGATAGTCTTCACGTTGATCTCATCGAGTTTCTTCACGAAGAGTTCACGGTCTTCTGTATCCATGATAGCCTGAACGGGTGTACCCAGCACCTTCACGTTGTACTTCTCAAGTACACCACTCTGATAAAGTTCCACACCACAGTTCAATGCCGTCTGACCACCAAAGGCCAACAGGATACCATCAGGACGCTCTTTCTCAATAACCTTCTCTACGAAATAAGGCTGAACTGGCAGGAAGTATACTTGGTCAGCAACGCCCTCAGACGTCTGCACTGTAGCAATATTAGGATTGATCAGCACCGTCTCGACGCCCTCTTCCTTCAATGCTTTCAATGCCTGCGAACCACTATAGTCGAACTCACCAGCTTCACCAATCTTCAACGCGCCTGAACCAAGTAGCAGGACTTTCTTTATATTCTGATCTTTCATCTTTTACTTTTTTACTGTTTTTACTTTTTACCTTTTAGAGCGTTTCTATGAAACGATCGAACATAAATTCTGTATCTACAGGACCTGAACAAGCCTCTGGGTGGAACTGGCTTGAGAACCAAGGGTGCGTCAAGTGACGGATTCCCTCGTTAGAACCATCATTCATATTCACAAAGAGCTCGCGCCATTCGTTACCCAGTGTGGCTGCATCTACGGCATAACCATGATTCTGCGAAGTAACATAGCAACGATTGGTTCCAACCTCACGAACTGGTTGGTTGTGAGAGCGATGACCATACTTCAGTTTGTAAATGGTAGCGCCACCAGCCTTTGCCAGCAACTGATTACCCATACAGATACCACAGATGGGCTTTCTACTTGCCGACATCTGCTTCTTCAGAACTTCTACAGCATCCACGCACTTATCAGGATCACCAGGACCGTTAGCCAGGAAGAGTCCGTCGAATGCCATCTCTGTGTAGTCATAGTTCCAAGGTACTCGAATCACCTCCACGCCACGATTAATCAGACAACGAATGATGTTGTTCTTCACACCACAGTCAACGAGAACCACCTTCTTGCCAGCACCCTCATTATAGCGAATCACATCCTTGCAAGAAACACGTTCCACCCAGTTGATAGAACCGTAATCCTCTTGTTCTGTAAGCTGCGAATTTATCTCTGCATCGTCAAAAACAAGTTTTCCCATCATCACTCCATGCTCACGCAGAACCTTTGTCAGCTGACGCGTATCAATACCTGTGATTCCTGGAACCTTTTCACGCTTCAGCCAATCACCCAGACTTTCGCAAGCATTCCAGTGAGAATAAGCCTGAGAATAGTCGCTCACGATAATAGCTGATGCATAGATACGATCGCTTTCCATAAACGTGGCTATGCCGTTCTGTTCAACCGTAAAAGGAGGTACACCATAGTTACCTACCAACGGATAGGTGAGCACCATCATCTGACCAGCATAGCTAGGGTCTGTGAGGCTCTCCGGATAACCCATCATAGCCGTATTAAAGACCACTTCGCCTGCTACCGGTTTCTCGTATCCAAAACTCTTTCCTTTGAATTCTGTTCCATCCTGAAGAACAAGTGTTACATCTTTCATCCTGTTGTCTGTTTATTTTATGCGTATTCTGTTAAGTCCTTTTTTATAAAAAAAGATTGGAGAATAATCCCCAATCTTTTAAATTATTTATGTAAGATATTGTAAAGCAACGATGTCAAAGAAATAAGGATTGACGTTGCTGAGAACCAAAGCGTCGTCATACTACCAACGCTGGAGTTCTGAGCCTTCACCTTGTTTGGCGTTACATATACCACATCATTCTGTTGCAAATAGAAATATGGTGAGTTAATAATATCTGCATCGGTCAGGTCAAACGTATGGATAGACTTCTGTCCAGAAGCATCCTCACGTATAAGTTGCACATTCTTACGCTGACCGTAGATAGTCAAGTCACCTGCCTGAGCCAAAGCCTCAAGGATTGAGATTTTCTCACGCGATACAGTAAAGGTACCTGGACGAGCCACCTCGCCTATCACGGAAATCTGATATCCCGTCATGCGTACTGTCACAATAGGATTTTCAGCAGCCGACATATAAGGCTGTATCTTCTCTTGAATCATCTTTTCGCATTCAGACTTTGTCAGTCCGCCCACATGAATCTGTCCAAGAATAGGATAGTTGATGTTTCCCTCGTTATCTACCAGATAAGTCTGAAGCATAGCCTGTGAATAGGTACTACGCTGATTAGCAGTATACGGCGTAGGCACCGTCAGGTTAAAAGGAACCGCAGCCTCATCGTTGGTGGTACTCACCGTGATGGTCAACTGATCCTTAGGCATGATGCGCGCATCATACAGATATTGTGATTTCGACAAATCTACCTCTTCTGAATTTTGAAAATAGGCAACGTGCTTATGGCTTGCACAACTGGCAAACATCACTACAGCCATCACCGCAAAGAGAATCTTATTAAGACGCTTCATTCTGTATTTCTTTATTTCGCGTGCAAAATTACTGCTTATTTTCGAGATACGCAAAAAAAGGAGGAGTTTTTTGAAAAACCCCTCCCATTTTATTGATTAATAAAACTTGAAATATCTGCGAGCATTGTTGTAAGAGATATCCTCTACCATGCGTGCCAATGTCTCACGATCATCAGGCAGCAGGCCCTTCTCTACGTCATTACCCAAGATATTACAGAGGATACGACGGAAGTACTCATGACGAGGATATGACAGGAACGAGCGTGAGTCGGTCAGCATACCAACGAAACGACTCAGCAGTCCCAGAACACTAAGAGCGTTCATCTGCTTAATCATACCATCCATCTGGTCGTTGAACCACCAGCCTGAACCAAACTGGATCTTTCCTGGCTCACCACCCTGGAAGTTACCCAGCATGGTAGCAATCACTTCATTGGCACAGGGGTTCAATGTATATAATATGGTACGCGTGAGCTTATCCTCCATATTCAGTTTATTGAGGAACTTCGACATTGCCTTAGCTGTATTGAACTCACCGATAGAGTCGAAACCAGTATCAGGACCAAGCTGATTGTACATCTTCGTGTTGTTATCACGGATAGCGCCATAGTGGAACTGCTGTGTCCAGTCGGCATCAGCATCCATCTCAGCCATCACCGTGAGGAAGCAGTTCTTGAACTGACGAATCTCCATCTGTGAGAGCTGCTGGCCACGCATAGCCTTCTCGAAGATTGTCTCAATCTGCGAATCTGTGTACTCCTCATCATAGAACTCCTCAATACCATGATCAGAAAGCTTGCAGCCATTCTCAGCAAAGAAGTCGTGGCGCTTTTGCAGGGCATCCACCATATCAGCAAACTTCACGATATTGACACCACTTACGTTTGCCAACTGCTCAACATACTTGGCAAACTCTGGCTTCTCGATATTCATCGCCTTATCAGGACGCCAAGCAGGAATCATCATGGGATCATCGGCAGCTTTATGACGGGCGTATTCGATATGGTTATGCAGGTCATCAACGGGATCATCGGTGGTGCAGACGCACTCTACATGATAGTGCTTCATCAGACCACGAGCAGAGAACTCAGGCTGCTTCAGTTTCTCGTTACACTCATCGAAAATCTCGCGAGCGGTCTTAGGGCTCAACTGCTTCTCAATGCCAAAAGCAGTCTTCAATTCCAGATGTGTCCAGTGATAAAGGGGGTTGCGGAAGGTATAGGGCACTGTCTCAGCCCACTTCTCAAACTTCTCCCAGTCGCTGGTGTCCTTACCTGTGCAATAGCGCTCGTCCACACCATTGGTACGCATAGCGCGCCACTTATAGTGGTCACCACCCAACCACAGCTCCGTGATGCTCTTAAACTTATGATCGTTAGCCACCATCTCTGGAATCAGATGGCAATGATAGTCGATAATCGGCATCTTAGCCGCATGATTGTGATACAGGTCCTGTGCGATTTCCGTCTCCAGAACGAAGTTCTTGTCATTGAATTGTTTCATTGATTTTATGTTTTAAGTGGTTAATTGGAAAATCACATTATCCAAAATAGTCTATCTGCATAGCCTTGCGCACCTCACTCATGGTCTGTGCGCCAACCTCGCGTGCAGCCTCAGACCCCTTCTTCAGGATATTATAGATTTCAGGGATATCCTTTTCAAGTTCTGCCCTACGCTGGCGCATAGGCTCCAGATACTGGTTCAGCACCTCATTGAGGAACTTCTTGCACTTCATGTCTCCTAGGCCTCCGCGTGTATAGTGTTCCTTTAGTTCATCCAGGTTCTGATACTCAGGCCAGAAGTTCTGGAAATCAGCATCGGTAGAGAAGGCATCCAGATAAGTGAACACAGCGTTACCCTCCACATGACCTGGGTCTGAGACATTCAAGTGTGTGGGGTCTGTATACATTGAGCGCACCTTCTGCCAAACCTCATCGGCTGAGTCAGAAAGATAGATACAGTTACCCAAGCTCTTTGACATCTTCTCCTTACCATCAGTACCTGGCAGACGACGAGCCGTCATGTTCTCAGGCAACATGATATTGGGTTCCACCAGCACAGGTCCGTAAGTATTATTAAAACGGTTTACCAATTCACGAGTCACCTCCAACATTGGTTCCTGATCCTCACCAGCAGGCACCGTTGTAGCCTTGAAAAGCGTAATATCAGCAGCCTGACTCACAGGATAGCAGAAGAAGCCCAAGGGAATGCTCTCACCCTCGAAACCACGCATCTTGATTTCTGTCTTCACCGTAGGGTTACGCTGTACGCGACTCACAGAGATAAGGTTCATCAGATAGGTAGTCAGTTCAGCTAATTCAGGAATCTGACTCTGTATAAACAAGGTACATTTCGTTGGGTCCAGTCCAGCCGACAAATAGTCGAGCGCCACCTGTGTGATGCTATTACGAATCTTCTCTGGATTATCAGCATTATCTGTGAGAGCCTGAACATCGGCCATAAACACAAACATTCTATCATAATCTCCTGCATTCTGCAGTTCCACACGACGACGCAGCGAGCCCACGAAGTGGCCCAAATGCAACTTACCAGTAGGACGGTCGCCCGTCAAAATCACTTTTCCCATATTTATTTTTTCTTTTCTTTTTCGTTTTGCGATGCAAAAGTACTAAAAAACATGCAAAAGGCCAAATTAAAACATAGAGTTTTTTAGCCTTACAGCAAAGTTGATTGGTACCAGTCAAACAATCTCTGTACACCGTCCTCAATCTCAACCTTGTGCGTCCAGCCCAAAGAATGTAGCTTCGTGACATCAATGAGTTTGCGCATGGTGCCATCAGGCTTCGAGGCATCGAATTCAACCTCACCCTCAAAGCCAACGGCCTTGACAACGAGTTCTGAGAGTTCACGGATAGTCAGTTCCTTGCCTGTACCTACATTGATATGGCAGTTTCTAATCTCACCCAGCGATGGGATAGCACCACCACGACCAGCACTATGGTTTCTATCCACAGCACCATCGGTACTAGCGCCATAATGCACAGAACTGTATTTCTCAATGCCAATCACATCCTTAAAGTCCACATTCAGCAGCACGTGCACAGATGCATCTGCCATATCCTCTGACCACAGGAATTCTCTCAAAGGAGTACCTGTACCCCAAAGCACAACCTTATTATCGTAAATACCATACTTGGCGAGAACATCAAGGGCTTTCTGTCGATTATCAAGAATTTGAGAATTTAAGAATTCTTCTTTATTGCTTGCGCAGCAATTCTCTAATTCGCTAATTCTTGACAGACCAGAACCAGTGACGCCTTCAACAGGCCGCTTATTGAGGTCAATGGCAATCTTATCCCAAGCCCCATCGTGAATGAGCTTAGCCAAATAGACCTTGCGCATCATGGCGGGCATCACGTGACTGTTCTCCAGGTGGAAGTTATCATTCGGGCCATACAAGTTCGTGGGCATCACGGCAATATAATTCGTACCATATTGCAGGTTATAGCTTTCGCACATCTTCAAGCCCGCAATCTTCGCAATGGCATACTCCTCATTGGTATACTCCAATGGGCTGGTGAGCAGGCAGTCCTCCTTCATAGGCTGCGGTGCATTCTTGGGATAGATACAGGTGCTACCCAGGAACAGCAACCTCTTCACACCATGCGCATACGCCTCGCTAATCACGTTGCACTGGATTTTCATATTCATCATGATGAAGTCAGCCCTGTACAGGCTGTTCGCCATAATACCGCCCACAAAGGCAGCAGCCAGCACCACGGCATCGGGCTGTTCCTCATCGAAGAACGCCTTTACTGCCACCTGATCTGTCAAGTCCAGTTCCTTGTGGCTTCTGCCCACAAGGTTCTTATACCCACGGCTCAATAAATTATTCCATATCGCAGAACCCACCAATCCGTTGTGTCCCGCTACGTATATCTTAGAACTCTTATCTAACATGATTCTTATATATTATCAAGAATTTGAGAATTAGAGAATTTAACTTTAGCCAATGCTTGCGCATTGTCTGTGGTGCCACTCATTTGGATACCACTTGTATTCCAAACTGGTTGCACCGAAGTTCAATAACAACCCCAACTTGTGATTGCTCACATGTAGGTAGTTTATTATCTGAGCTTCAAATTCTCCTACTATTTCAGACATTGCCTTTAGTTCAGGATAAAGTAGCGCCATTTGAAATAATTCTCAAATTCTCTAATTCTTGATTTATTTAACAATTCCCTTTTCAAGGTACTCTGCCAAATTCGTTCTCACCTTCTCAGCAGCTCCATCAGAAGCCACCTTGGCCATATCACTATCCACCATGATATTCACCAGTTCCTCGAAACTAGTCTTGTTGGGGTTCCATCCCAGCTTAGCCTTAGCTTTAGTAGGATCTCCCCACAAATTCACCACATCCGTTGGACGGTAGAAGTCGGGACTCACCTCGATAAGCACCTTACCCGTAGTCTTATCAATGCCCTTCTCTTCAGCTCCTTCGCCCTGGAACTCCAGTTCGATGCCCACGCGTTTGAAGGCATAGTAGCAGAACTCTCGTACTGAGTGCTGCACACCGGTGGCAATCACGAAGTCCTCGGGTTTTTCCTGCTGCAGGATGAGCCACATGCACTCCACGTAATCCTTGGCATAGCCCCAGTCGCGCAGCGAACCAAGGTTGCCCAGATACAGTTTATCCTGCTTGCCCTGCTTGATGCGGGCTGCAGCCAGCGTTATCTTTCGCGTGACAAAGGTCTCACCACGACGCTCAGACTCATGGTTGAACAGGATACCGCTACAAGCATACATATTGTAAGCCTCGCGATACTCCTTCACAATCCAGAATCCGTATTGTTTAGCAACGGCGTATGGGGAATATGGATGGAATGGTGTGTCCTCGTTTTGAGGAACTTCCTCCACCTTACCATAAAGTTCACTGGTACTAGCCTGATAGATGCGGCAAGTATCCTTTAGGCCCAACTGTCGCACAGCCTCCAGAATACGCAGTACGCCCACGGCATCCACATCGGCCGTGAACTCAGGTGAGTCGAAGCTCACCTGCACATGACTCTGTGCTGCCAGGTTATATATCTCGTCTGGACGCACCTTACCAATCACGCCCAGCACACTCATCGAGTCGCCTAAATCTGCATAGTGCAGATGGAAATGGGGTTTACCCTCCAGGTGCGCAATACGCTCACGGAAGTCCACAGAACTTCTACGAATGGTTCCATGCACATCATATCCTTTCTCTAACAAGAACTCAGCCAAGTAGCTGCCATCCTGCCCCGTAATACCGGTTATTAAAGCTGTTTTCATTATAATCTTCTTTTTTCTTTCTTTTTTGCGCTGCAAATGTACTAAATTTCTTTGAAAACACCAAGTATTTAACGGGCCTAATATCATCAAACCCTCCTTTAGTTCTTCTCGGTCATGTATTTCCAGTAGCGGCGAGGCATATCGCTCAGTTGTTTCTTGGGATTCATACGCTCCTTGATGCAGATAGCCTTGAAATAAGTGCGCCAGAGGTCCTGAAATATCTTGTCGTTCTCACTCAGCACCGCTTCATCCATCTTACCATTCGACAAATCGAAGGGCACAGAGGCCTCATCCTCGAACGTGATGCGAATAACCTCCCCTCTTTTGGAGGGGTTGGGGGATACTCCATAATAATACCCATAATGCCTCTTCGCATCATAAATCAACCATGGCTGGTCGTTGAAACGGTCCTGAAAGTGGTCTATGATTAATGGCAGCACGTTATGATCTGGTGACACAACAGCGAGATAGGTCCCGTCCTTCGCCTTCTGAAAGCGGATGAACTGTTTCATGCGCAACTGCTCGTGAAGCACCCGCCTACAGGTATTCCTCACCGCCAGCACATCCTCATCAGATGCATTCCGCTCGAAGTCTTTTATCTTCAACCTGAACACATTACAGATAAAGTTGAAAAGAGGCTGGTTCAGCGCCCGCTCTTCCGATAGCCAACTGATGGTAATCATGTGCAGGCCGTCCTTCGACAGATATTTCTCCAGCCCTTTCCACACTCGCTCGGCCTTTTCACTATCCGTCACCACCTGATACTGCTGGTCAACGAACAGCGGCAATTGCTCCCCCTCTCCCAACAGATACTCTGGCTGTTGCTTCAAGAGAAAACTGTCGAACACAGCAGTCAACAGTCCATCGAGCGTATTATCGAAGGTATATACCAGCATCTACCATAAGAAATATAACTTGTGAATTAAAGAAAACAATTAGTCCGTCCCTAGCGGACTCTTCGTCCGTTAGGAGCGGACTTAGAGTCCGACGCCTGCGAACTATCTTTTTCTTTAGTAGTTTTCTGCCTTAATCTGGAAGTAGCTCTGTGGATGGTCACAAACGGGGCATACCTCAGGAGCCTGTTTGCCGATAACGATGTGTCCACAGTTAGAGCATTGCCAGATAACATCACCCTCACGGCTGAACACAACGGCATCCTCGATGTTCTTCAGCAACTTACGATAGCGTTCCTCGTGATGCTTTTCGATGGCACCTACCATCTCAAACTTCTCTGCAATCTCATCGAAGCCCTCTTCACGAGCCTCCTTCGCCATACGGGCATACATATCTGTCCACTCGAAGTTCTCACCACCTGCTGCATCAGCCAGATTCGTCTTGGTGTCGCTCACGCTGCCACCATTCAGGTATTTATACCACATCTTGGCATGTTCCTTCTCATTTGCTGCTGTCTCTTCGAAGATAGCGGCAATCTGCACG
>CAZIKA010000026.1:0-22674 GCA_964539705.1 uncultured Prevotella sp.
CAAAAATAAGAATGATTCGTAAAAATAATATAACGAAGATTCCGATAACCTAATCAAGGAATCGGAGGGGGCAAAAGGCCCTCTCCGACTCCTTCGTTTTATATATTATATAATAAGGTGTAAACACCTACCCCCAATGACCAAATAACCAAACAACCAATATTTTAAACAACTAAATTACAATCAACCAAATGACCAAAAGACCAAACAATCAAAGAACCGACGGCCTATAGGGCTGTCAACCAAAAACGAGAAAACAACAAGCCGCAAGGCAATATATATTAGTCAGTAAATAACTTAAAATAACAATTAAAAAAAACCTATGAAACGTAACACTATCTTTGAGCAAGGACGAAGCGTAGCTTTGGCTGCCTGTGCACTGCTGATAGGAGCGTCGGTAATGCAGTCGTGTAAAGATGACGATCTGATTCTTACCGGACAGCCTTCATGGCTGGGAAACTCTATCTATGAGCGGTTGCAAGAGGAAGGCACTTATAAGTACACGCTGCGCCTCATTGATGACCTGGGTGAGACTGAGGTGCTCAGTCACACGGGTTCGAGAACGTTGTTTGTGGCTGCTGACAGCGCCTATGAGAATTGGTTCAAAGCCAATGACTGGGGCGTAGGAAGCTATGAACAACTCACGCTGCCGCAGAAGCGACTGCTACTGAAAAACTCTATGATCGACAATGCCTACCTCTTGGAGCTGATGTCGAATGAGAAGGCACAGAGCGAAGCTGGTCTGCCAGAGTGGGGACGCACCATGCGCCGTACCACTGCGACGTCTTATTTCGACTCTGTGTATGTGATGACTCCTGAGGAGATGCCTGATAACATCTATTGGGAGCCTATCAAATCACGTGGCAAGAACATCCGTATCCTGAAGGATGCCTGTGCAGCACCAATGATTCACTTCCTGCCGGCTTACCTACAGAACCACAAGATTACGGCAGAAGACTTGAACCTGCTGACCAATGGACGTGCTACCAGTATCAACGAGGCATGGGTCAACGGTGTGAAGGTAGTGAACTCAGGCGATGCCAGCCGCAAGAAGATTGACTATGACGTGACCTGTAAGAATGGTTATATCCAGAAAGTGGAGCATGTGATTGAGTCGAGTCCCAATATGGCGCTGATTATCCATAATCCTGCTAATGGTATGATGAAATGGAGTCATCTGCTCGATCGTTTCTCAGCACCTTTCTTCTATCAGGAACTTTCGCGTCAGTACAACAGAGACTTCAATAACAACGACTCACTGATGGTGCTCCGCTATAACAGTAAGTCGTACTACGACTGGGCATCACAGCAGAAGAAAACGATTTCGTCTTCTAGCGATAAGTATCAGGATCCTTATGGAAAGAACGTGGATAACCTCGAATTGTTGAAGTTTGATCCAGGATGGAACCAGTATATTGATAATAACTCAGTCAATACATTGCATAATGATGCCGGTATGATGATTGTTCCTACTGATGAGGCTTTCGATACTTGGTGGAACGGTGAGGGCAAGGAATTGCAGGATGAATATCTTGATATTGATAATGTGCCCGATAATATTATTGCTGAGCTGATCAATGTTAACATGATTCCTACATTCTCAACTTATGTACCTTCTAAATTTGAGAGTGTACTTAACGACGCTAAGGAGCCCCTCGGCATTACAAAAGCAGATGTGGCAGGTTGTTATATGGGCTGCAACGGTGTGATTTATAAAACCAAGAAGGTATTTACGCCTGCCCTGTTCTCATCAGTGGCTTATCCAGCTCTGGCTCATGCCTCAACAATGAATATTATCTATAAGATCCTTGACGATCGTGGTTTCAAGCCCTATCTACTGTCAATGGACTCTAAGTATGCGCTGATTCTGCCTTCTAATGTGGCCCTGCAGTCAATACTTGATCCTGCTACCTTTGGTAAATCTTTGTCAGATGGAACTGAAGCTCCTAATGCGATTGAGTTGACTTATGATACTGAGAAGAAGCAAATCAAGTCTCAGCGTTACGAAGCTACTGTCGACGACTTTGGTGATATCACGAAAGGTGGCGTTAAGGAGACCAATGTAGATGGAACTCTGCTGAATAAGCTCTACGATGATATGATGAACCAGCTCACTATCATCATCCCCGATAAGAAGAAAACTCTGGAACAATATGTTGCAGAGGGATACAGCTTCTTCAAGACCAAGGGCGGTAACCTGATTAAGGTGTCAAAACTTGGCTCTGACCTGATGTTCCAGGGCGGCTGGCAGATGGAGCATGATGTGTTTATTCCAACGGTTGGTGATCCCTATGAGAAGAAGAATGGTAAGTCTTATCAGGTAGATCTTCAAACACCTA
This sequence comes from uncultured Prevotella sp., assembly GCA_964539705.1. Taxonomy (GTDB): domain Bacteria; phylum Bacteroidota; class Bacteroidia; order Bacteroidales; family Bacteroidaceae; genus Prevotella. The sequence goes on from CAZIKA010000026.1 coordinate 2,340, forward strand.
TGGGCGCACAGAAATCAGTCTATCTGAACTTGGTAGACGAACCCCAGTTCTCTGCTTTCTTGAAAATCATGCAGAACGATTACAACGATATGCTGAGCGAAAGGTTGGATAATAATTATGTAGCTGGTATGGCGAGCCGTGCCAATAAGAACCTGCGTGTGCTCGACAACTATAACTACACAGTCTATGTGCCTACTAATGCTGCTATTCAGAGCCTGCAAACCAGTGGAATCCTGCCTTCAAATGCGGATTTGAAAGTATCGGAATCTACTGTAGATGTGACTCGCGGTACATACGATTGTCCTGAGATGGATAGTATCTGTAAGGCTGAGGGTTGGTATGGTGAGAAGAAACTTTCAGCTACGGATTCATCAAAGGTGCGCTACAAGGTAAGACAAGCGCTGATTACTATTCTGTCTGACTTCGTGCGCTACCATGTGCAAGACCACTCTGTGGCCATTGGTATGGCACCGGAGGTGAATGAAGACAGCACTTATCGTAACAGTTCGAACTATGAGAGTATGAAACGTAACTTGTCAACGGGTCGTTTCGTTGGTTTGAATGTTGACTTCGATAATAACCAAATGACCATTACGGATGCAGCAGGCAATAAGCGTCATGTGGTCAAGACAAATGGCCTGTATAATATTATTTCTCGTGAATATTGGTTTGTGCCTAAGGATAAAAAGAACGATCTTACGCCAACTCGTCTGTTCATGGCCAGTGACGTTGTGATGCACCAGATCGATGGCGCCCTGATGTATGAGAACCTGAGACCTTGGCGCGACATTGTGAAAGAAGCACTCAATAATAAATAGATAGGAGGAACAAACGTATGAAAATACTGAAATCTGTTATTTTGACAATGGCGCTCCTGCTGTCTACAGCTTTGAGCGCACAGACTATTACATCGGTGCACGGTACACTGAGCGACGATATGGGTCCGCTGATGGGTGCTACCGTCTGCGAAATGGATGCTAACGGACGTATCATTGAGTCTGCTGTGACCGACTTGAACGGTAACTTCACCATGAAAGTCCGTAATACAAAGGATAAGATCCGCTTCAGCTACGTGGGTCTGAAGACTGTGACGCTGCCTATCAACAAGACTACCTATGTCTTGAAAATGCAGTCGGCAACAAAACTGAAGGAGGTGACCGTTACTTCTAAGAAGCGTATGCAGGGTAACACACTGCCTATCCCTCAGCGAGAAATCTCGTATGCTACACAGACCATCAACATGAAGGAATTCGAGGGTCTGGGTATCACTTCGGTTGATGAAGCCCTTCAGGGACGTATCGCTGGTCTGGATATCGTGGGTGTCTCTGGTGACTTGGGTAAGGGATCTACCATGCGTCTGCGTGGTGCCTCTTCTATCTCCAGTCTGACCGATTCTAACCCCCTGATTGTGGTCGATGGAAATATCCGTGAGGTGAACCTTGATAATTTTGATATGCAGGGTGCCAACGATGAGAAGTTCGCTGAACTGTTAAACATCAACCCTGAGGATATCGCTTCTATCACCGTGTTGAAAGATGCTGCTGCTACGGCCGTCTATGGTTCGCAGGGTGGTAATGGTGTGATTGAGCTGACCACCAAGCGTGGTGTGCGTGGTAAACCAAAAGTGACCTACTCACTAAAGTTGACTGGTACCTATCAGCCTAAGGGCTATGACCTGCTTTCTGGTGACGACTACACCATGATGCTGAAGGAGTCGTATTTCAACCCCAAACAGGATGACAATGCGTCAAATATGAAAAGGATTCCTGAGATTAACTATCCTACAGCTACCGATGGATTCTCGGACTGGCGTCAGTATCGCGACAATACCGACTGGCGTGATGCAGTGACACAGTGGGGTCTGCGTCAGAACCACTATGCTACTATCAGTGGTGGTGGTGAGAAAGCCTCGTTCCGTATCGGTGCCGGTTATGACCACGAGACGGGTACTATCATTGAGCAGAAGATGAACCGTTTCTCTACGCGTGTGAACCTTGACTATAATGTCAGTAACCGTATCCGTGTCAGCACCAACTTCTCGCTGACCTACTCGAAGTATAATGATAACTACGACGGTTTGTTGTCTATTGCCCTGAGAAAGATGCCAAATATGAGTATCTATCAGATAGATCCTGTCACAGGTGGCTATACTGATACCTATTTTAATATGCGTAAACTCAGTGATGCAGAGATACAAGCTCGTGGAGGTACTGATGTCTTTGCGAATGACCAGCGTGGTTTGAAAAACCCAGTAGCTTCAGCTCATCTAGCCAAGAAGACACGTACAGGCTATGACATGAACCCTGAGTTGATTATCAACTATAATCTGTTGGGTCTTGACGACGAGCACTGGCAGTTGAACTGGCGTGGTTCGGTCTATATGAATATCAACAATCAGTATAACGACAGTTTCTATCCTCAGGAATTGGAGTCAAAGAACTGGGAAGACCAAGTGAACCGCTCAGAGACTTATTCTTCGAAGAGCGTGTCGTTCAACACCAAGCAGACGCTGACCCTGATCCCGGCATTCCCCAATAAGGATCACGCGCTGATGATGATGGGACGTTTCGAACTGACATCAGGTTCAGGAAGTTCTCAGTCTACTTCTGGCTACGGTCTGCCTTCTACCAACGGTGCTATTGTTAGTCCTTCTGCAGGTGGTATGATTTCTGGTATGAGTTCTGGCTACAACCCATGGCGTTCCATGTACTATACATTCTCTACCCACTATGCTTATAAAGGACGCTACGTGGCCGACTTCACTTTGCGTGCCGACGGTACTACGAAGTTCGGACCAAGCAACCGTTGGGGTTACTTCCCCTCTGTGTCATTGAAGTGGATTGTCAGTGACGAACCTTGGATGCAGAAACTGAAGCCAACGCTCTCAATGTTGGCCGTTCGTCCCAGCTGGGGTCGTGTGGGTAACCAACCTAACCAGAACTATCTGTATACATCAAAGTATACCTCTGCAGACAAATATATTGATATGGCAGCTATGAAGCCTGATAACATCCGTCTAGCCGACTTGAGATGGCAGCTTGTGACGAGTTATAATATGGGTATCGACCTGGGCTTTATGGATGGTCGTCTGAATCTGACAATTGAGGGTTACCAGCAAACCACTACCGACATGTTGATGGGTGGTTTCCGAATTCCTTCCAGCTCAGGTTTCGCTACGGTACCTTATCATAATAATGGTAAGATGCGCAACACTGGTTGGGAGTTCCATATCAATACCAATCGTATGATCAAGATTGGTAAGTTCTCAATGGATATGAACGCCAACTTCGGTAACAACCGCAATGAGATTCTGGAGATGGATGAATACATCTTGGAGAACAAAAATACAACATACGACTACAAAAACCGTACGGTCTTGACACGTGTGCAGTTGCACAACCCGTTTGGTGCTATCTATGGCTTCAAGTACAAGGGCGTGTACCAGTATAATTACAATACCGTCAAGAAGGCTGTGGAGGGTATGACCAAGGAGCAAATCTATGCTTGGTGGGATAACTTCGTAGCTGAAGGTAAGACAGCTCCTGTTGCCGTTGGTGCCGATGGTAGAGTGATCTTGGAAGGTAACAACGTGCCCAAGCGTATGATGTACGACTATCGTTCTGATGATACGGGTCATGATGGTACATTCCCAGGATTCAACGGTGGTGATGCTATTTATGAGGACCTGAACCATGATGGTCAGATCAATGCCCTCGATATCACATATCTGGGATCTTCTCTGCCTAAGTTGACTGGTGGTTTCGGCTTCTCGTTCAACTATGGTCAGTGGCGCTTGTCAACCCAGTTCACCTATCGTGTAGGTAATAAGATTATCAACCTTGCCCGTCTGGATGCTGAGGCTATGATTAGCAACAATAACCAAAGTCAGGCCGTGAACTATCGCTGGCGTCAGGAGGGTGATATCACACCTATCCCTCGTGCTATGTATGGATCAGAAAGTAACTATAATACACTGGTCAGCGACCGCTTCGTAGAGGATGGTACTTATCTGCGTATGAGCTATGCTCAGTTGAATTACTCTATTAATAAGAAGCATCTGAAGTGGATTGGACTGAGTCGTCTCTCATTCTATGCTAGTATCAACAACCCCTTCGTGCTGACGAAGTACTCGGGTGTTGACCCGGATATCAACTTCGGTGGTGAGAGCCCTGCTACCGACGGGGCACAGACACCGCGTTCACGCTCTTATACATTGGGTATCACTGTTGATTTCTAAACGTGGATTGATAATTAAAAACATGAAAACGATGAAAAAGATTTATTATAAGATAGTCTGCGCAATCTGCGTTATCTGCGGTTTCACCTCTTGTGCTGATTTCTTGGAAATCAAACCGACGGATCAGATCCTTTTGGATGATTTCTGGAATGAGAAAGCCGACGTAGATAATATCATGTCTGGCTGCTACTCTGCATTGCAAGGTAGCGATGTGAGAAAGCGTATGATGATATGGGGAGAGGCCAGATCAGAGAATGTGATGGGTAGTGGTAATATCAAAACTGCCGATGTACATCTCTATAATATTTTGCAGGAGAACATCACATCCATGAACACCTATACGACATGGGTAGGGTTCTATGACGTCATCAACCGTTGTAATACAGTGTTGAAGTATGCGCCTGGAGTGGCAGCGAAAGATCCTGCCTTTACGGAGGGAGACTTGAAAGCCACTATTGCTGAGGCAACAGCTCTGCGCTCTTTGTGTTACTTCTATCTGATTCGTACCTTCCGTGATGTGCCTTTTTCACGTGAGGCCTATACGGATGACGATCAGAAGATGGATCTGCCTGCTACGCCGTTCTATGAGGTACTTGACAATATTATTAGTGACTTGGAGGCTGTCAAGGGAGATGCCGTAAAACGCTATCCTGAGACGTCAACAAAAGTGCTCTACCAAACAGGACGTATCACTCAAGATGCTATCAATGCTATGTTGTGTGAGATGTATCTTTGGAAGGGTGACTATGATCAGTGTGTTAAGTGTGCTGACTTGGTCATCAACTCAAAGAAAATCATGCAAAAAGAGGAGGAAGAGAAAGCTACAGGCTTAACATCTCTGAATAAGGCTGCTTTAGAAGAGCGTCTGGAAGGTTTCCCACTGGTCAACGATGAGTTGACAGGAAAAGTTTTTGGAACGGCATTTGAGGAACTCTTTGTTAAACGCTCTTTTACTAGTTCGTCTTATCCCAAAGAGTCTATCTTTGAACTCGTTTACAGCGACCAGCCTTCAGAGAAGAATATGTTGGCAAACTCTGCAGTGACGACTCTTTATGGTAGGGAAGGTGCAAATGGTCTGCTATTGGCTTCAAAGGTTGTCAAAGAAGATGTTGATCTGAGTGCTGACAGGAAGATTTTTGAAGAAAAGAACAAGAAGGCGGATTCACGTATGTGGACTAACTTTGATGCTACAAAGGATGATCCTCCAATCCTGAAGTACTCGACAAGTACAATGGCTGTCAATGCTAGCAATGTGAATACTCCTACGGCTTCTTTTGAACGCTATTCTTCCAGCAACTGCGCCAGCCCATGGATTATCTATCGTTTGGCAGATATCATGCTGCTGAAGGCTGAAGCTTTGTGTGAGCAAATGAAAGACGGTGTTGACGCTGAAGCTGTTGCATACAATAAAGAACTCTTGGATACGGCTTTCCAGCTTGTAAATGTCATCAATAAGCGTTCTATCATGAAGGAAAAACTTGCGGCTGCTGATATGTTGCAACGCAAAGACTATGACACAAAGATTGCGATGCAGAACTTGGTGATGCGTGAACGTCAGCGTGAACTGATGTTTGAAGGCAAACGCTGGTACGACCTGGTACGTTACTGTATGCGTGCGGAGCGTAATGGCGAAGCTGATCCTACCAGTACGATCATTTCTGCAGTAGGAAACCGCGAGGATGTGAATACTGGATATGCCCAGAACTTCTTCAAGAAAATGGACGCCATCTTCTGGCCTTACAACCTTGATGAAATGAAGGTGAACCGTAATCTGGTAGCTAACCCGGCATTTAGCAGTGGTGAGAACTCCAGTTATGATAAGACGAGTAAATAGCAACACTTAAAACGGAAAGAATATGAAAACCTATAATAAAATGAAAGTGGTATTGATGGGGCTCGCTGCTTTGATGGCAACAGGGTCGATGACCAGTTGCTCGGATGAGCCCGATAGCCAGTATTTCTATACGTTTACGGGTGAGATGATGAGCGATTATATCAGCAGTCGTGAACAGTATAGTGAATTCAAGACCATCGTTGAGAGAGCCGACTTGATGGATCTGTTGTCTACTTATGGCAGATATACCTGCTTCCTGCCAGACAACAAGGCTGTGGATGCGTATCTGAAAGACCGTGGATTGAGCAGCGTTGCTGATCTGAGCGATGCTGACTGTGATACCATTGCACGTACCCATCTGGTTCAGAATATGTATACAACGTTCGAGATGAATTCGGACTTCTTGCCTACCTATAACTTGCAGGGTCGTTATTTGAACACCAGTGCAGGTCTGGATGCGAAAGGTAATTCTGTGATAGTGATTGAAGGTATGGCACATATCATCTTCTGCGATACACTGGAAAACGGGCAGATTGTTCACCAGAACGACTCAGTGGAAAATGGTATTGTGCAACCGGTAGATATGGTCATCGAGAAGTCAAACAGCTATATTGCTGACATCTTGCGTGAAAACGATTTGATCAAGATCTTCTACAATGCCCTGGTAGCAACAGGAGTTCGTAACGAAATTGAGAGAATTGAGGATCCAACCTACTCGAAGAATCAGGAAAGATACAAATATGTATCTAATGTTCACCACGAGATTGCATGGGTACCCGAAAGAAAGAAGTACGGCTTTACCGCATTTGTAGAACCTGATTCCATTTACCGTAAATACTTCACTGAAGGATATAAGGGACAGACCATTGATACCTCAAAGGGTGATCTCTATGCACTCTATGATTTGGCCTGCAAGATTTATAACCCTGTCTTTGGTGATGGTATGGAGAATGGTGTACAGGTGAATGATAATCCTGCAAGAGATGACTTGAAGGAAGGTTGGAAGTTTGAGAACCTCACTGATAGCATCAACCCGTTGAAGCGTTTTATTCAGTATCATATCATGAACCGCTATGTGCCGGGAACGGATAAGATGTTCTCCCAACAGAGAGATGAGCATGGTGGTTACCCATTTGGTACCGATGGTGCCCTGGTGAATCCTACAGAGTGGTTCACCACCTTGTTGCCGCATACCATGCTGAAGGTATCGATGCTCACCATGACTAAGGACGAGCAAGGACGTGACTGCCGTGGTGCTGACCGTGCTATCGTCAAACCTAAAAATAACCCTGTATTTATTAACCGCCGTTATGGCGAGACCTCTGACTATCAGATTCGTGGCGCGCTGATAGATAAGACAGTAGAGAAAACGCCTAATCATGATGCTGTGAATGGTCACTATTTCTATGTGGACGATTTGGTGGAGTTCAGCTATGATGTACAGAACAAGGTGCAGAATATGCGTATTCGTATGGACTTCTCGACGGTGTTCCCGGAGGTGATGACCAACGATATGCGTGGCGAGGGTAACTTACGTGGAGAGGATGGAAATGGTGAGACACAGCCTGACGAAAGTAATGACCCCAAGAACGGAAAGAACCGCTGGTTCCCTGATGGCTATCTGGAGGGCGTGAAGATTAATAATGATGGTAGACTGGTGTTGCGTCGTCCCCACTATTATTATTGGTCATGGCAGGGCGATGAGTGGAACCTCTTCGGTGACTACGATATGACCTTCCGCATTCCACCAGTACCGTTCAGCGGTGAGTGGCAGTTCCGTTTGGGCTTCTGTGCTCTAAACAAGCGTGGTGTCATGCAGGTGTACTATGATGGTATTCCTCAAGGAATTCCTTTGGATATGACGCAGGGCCTGAACTCAGAAATGTATCTTGGTGACCGTTATCTAGATTACGACAATTGGAACAAGCAAAGTGATGAGGAAAAGGCAGCAGAACAGAAAGTGTTGAAGAACCTGGGCGCCTATCGCGATGGCCGCAGTCAGTGGATAGGTGACAAGGCCCGTGCTATGGGTGCTACTGGTATGTATCGCCGTATTATCTGTCAGACCAATGTCGATGCCACCAAAGATCACTACATCCGTTTCCGTGTGGCTAGTGATGGTCAGGGAAATGACAATGAGTTTATGTTCGACTTCTTCGAGATGGTACCTAAGACGGTATATGCTGTCGATGGTGAAGGTGCGATGGAGGACGACTTGTAAATTGAAGATTGAAAATTGAAAATTGAAAATTATGATTACCAAGATAAATAAATTAATTAGTGGAGGCCTGTTGTGCTGCGCTGTTGCCGTAGCACTAACGGCCTGTACCGATGCCTGGGACGACCACTATGAGAGTCTGGGCAGTGGTGAAGGCGGCGTTCATGAGGGCACACTCTGGCAGGCTATAACCAGCAATCCCAATCTGAGCAACTTCGCCAAGGTGGTTGAGGGTTGTAATTATGTGGATAAACTGAATGGCAGTCAGGTGTTCACCGTTTTTATTCCAACAAACGATCATTTCTCAGAAGCAGAGGCTAATCAGCTGATTAGCGATTACAATAATCAGAAGGGAACGGTGCTGGAAGAGAACAACACGGTGCTGAAGGAGTTTTTACAGAACCACATGATGCTTTACAACCGTTCGTTCTCTAACCTGCGTAACGATACTTTGGTGCTGATGAATGGAAAATATGCCATTCTGAATCCCGATACGACCGTGAGCGGTGTGAAGATGTTGGATTTTAATAAGTTATACAGTAATGGCGTACTTAACATCATCGACCGTCCTGTGACTTTCCTCCCCAATTTGTTTGAGGCCTGTCGTAAGGATGCCGACTTCGATAGCTTGCGTAGTTTCCTGTATAATGAGCACTATTATTATAAAGAGTTCCAGGCTTGGCAGAGTGTTGCCGGTAGTATTGTGAATGGTAAGACACAATATCTGGACTCTGTGTTCAAGCAGATTAATCAGTGGTATGACTACGTGGGACTGATCAACTCTGAGGACAGTGACTATATCATGGTGGCTCCAACTAAGGAGGTATGCGAAGCCTTGGTAACTGAATACGAACCATACTTTGAATATCCTGACAAATTGGATAAGAAAGACCGTGACTCACTGCAGTATAAGATGAGCCGTCTGGCTATTATGTGCGGTACAACGTTTAGCCGTACATTCAATACCGATGAATCTTTGCAAGACTCAGCCATGTCGACAAACAGTATCCGTAACTACACGCAGCGTAAATCACGTTGGGGTGTTCCATTTGAATACTATCAGTATCTTATGCCTTTTGCTGCCAAGGGTGCGCTCGACCAGACAGAAATCATGAAATGCAGTAACGGTGAGATGCGTAAGGCCACGCAGTGGAATATCGACAAACGTCAAACCTTCCACCAGTATATTATTGCTACATCCCGTAACTTCCATAAGACGGATAGTACGCAGAACAGCAAAGGTGAAGATATTGAGGTCGCTACCCCGAGAACAGTCTATGTGGGTTCTGAAAACAAGAACTTCTATAATAAGCTTTGGAACAATAGCTTCCAGGAGTTCAATCCTAACGTGACCACATTGAACTACAAGGCCTATTATTCTTTGCCTAATGTTCTCTCGAATATTGGCTATGACATCTATTTGGTAACAGCTCCGGCATTAGCTGCTGATACGGCTGCCACTGTTGAGTTGCGCAGACCTACGAAGTTCTCTTGTAAGATGTATGGTCCTGGTTTGTCAAGTTCTGGCGAGAAACTGCAGGGAGCAGATGGAAAGACAAAGAACTTCGAGACACGTCCAGACTCCATTGACTATTTCCTTGTAGCAGAAAATTATAAGTTCAAGAAGTGTACAGTGGGTATTGATGATAAGGACTTACAGTATGATCTGATGATTAATACCACTCCGACGAACAACGATATGCTTATTGATGTCGATGACCCAGACAAGAAGATTTATACGCGTGTACTTCGCGTCAATGCTATCTTGGTAGTGCCTCACGGTTCATTGGAGTTGGTTGATGAACTGCCTACTGCTATAGGTAATAGCAAACTGCCTACAGATGTACAGGGAACCCCTGGCCTCCTGATGTATCCTCACAGAGCATACGATGATGCTGCTGGTGCTTTCAAGGCTGATGTAGGTGCCTATAAGGTGTGGTATATGCAACGTTAGTGTTTACATGACAAAAAAAAGAAAGAAAACGATATGAAACGATATATCTTATTTGGAATTTCGCTGCTAATGGCTTTCCCTCTGAGTGTAGTTGCTCAAGATGAAGACACTGACGAAGAAGAGGAGGTTGTTGAGACCAAGCGTGTTGTAAGAGTCCAAAAGCATTACGAGACCCGTGCCATCAAAGGCTACGTGTTTGAGGCTGCTACAGGAAAGCCCGTTTCGGGTGCCATTGTGCGTGCTGCCGAGGTTGACGGCTATAGTGTGCTGACCGATGATGACGGTAGCTATACACTGAAGTTGCCTCTCTTTGCCACGGCAATCTATGTGTCTTCACCCGATCATAATCCTGTGAGACAGGGTTTGTCTCGTGATGCCGAGCAGAAGAGCATCAACCTCTATCCAAGGACCTTCAAGGCCGAGTATACGCCGCAGACTAATGTACGTGGTGACGTGGTAGCTACTGACTTCCAGTATACCAGCGCCATCAATATCAAGGATGAGATCCAGAAACAGATGGGTGCTCAGGTTTATACCATCGGACGTAATGGTACACCAGGTATCGGTAGTGTGATGTTCATTCAGGGATTAAACTCTCTGAACTCAAATGCCCAGCCGTTGATCGTTGTCGACGATGTTGTCTATGATATGCAGAACGACCGTTCGGTGATTCACCAGGGATTCTATAATGATGTGCTTTCGAACATCAATCCTGCTGACATTGAGAAGGTAACGGTGATGCGTAATGGTACGGCACTCTACGGATCGAAAGGTGCCAATGGCGTTATCTTTATCCAGACACGTCGTAACAAGTCGATGGCTACCCGAATTACTGCCAATATTTCAGCTGGTGTGACACTTGAGCCCAAGTATATCTCAGTGATGGATGCCGGTCAGTATCGCAGCTATGTGTCTGAGATGCTGAAATCTACTAATACGACACTGCGTGACTTTAAGTTCTTGAAGTCAGAATATGACCAGAACGGCAAGAAGTACTACTACTACGACCAGTACCATCAGAACACCGACTGGAAAGACTATGTCTATCGTACAGCTGTGACCCAGAACTATGGTATCAACGTAGAGGGTGGTGACGAAGTGGCCAACTATAACCTTTCAGTAGGCTATACCACTGCTAAGAGCACTATGAAGTGCAATGACATGGATCGTCTGAACGTTAGGTTCAATACCGATATTTTGTTGGGTCAAAAACTCACAGTACGTTTCGATGCTTCATTTGCAAACCAGACGCGCGACATCCGTAACGATGGTGCTCCTGAGAACTACGAAGAGGGTACGCCTACCGCTCCCTCTTTCCTGGCTTACGTGAAGAGTCCCTTCATGAGTGCCTACAGCTATGGTCATGACGAGACGGGTAACGGTCGTTTCTCTGACTCGCAGTATGATGTAGATACTGAGACGTATCTGAGCGAGGCTTTGTCAAACTATCCTAAGTATAACTGGCAGTTGGGCAATCCCGCAGCTATCAACGAATACTCTGAGGCAGACAATAAGAACCGCTTCGAGACTTCTATGCTGAACCTTGCCGTAAAGCCGAAGTATCAAATTAACAATCACCTCTCGTTGAGCGAGCACTTCAGCTATAATCTGGTTAACAACAATGAGTTATTCTATATTCCTATTAACGGTACACCAAACTATTATGTAACAAGTCTTGGTGGTTCTCGTGAGAATGAGATTCGTTCGTTGGCTTCTAAGCAGAACTCGGTGATGAGTGACACACGTATTGACTGGAACCAGCGCTATGACGCTCACTATATCCATCTCTTTGGCGGTGCACGTATCAATTGGGAAACCTTCACCAGTACTTCTCAGGTGGGTTATAACACCGGTAGCGACAAGATGGCTAAGTTCGGTAATACGGTCGACAAAGATGCTGTAGGTATCAATGAGAACTGGAACGCCCTTTCATACTATGCTCAGGCAGAGTACAACTATAAAGGACGCTATTTCCTGCAGGGTAACCTGACTATTGACGGTTCTTCTCGCTTCGGTCAGGATGGTGGTGACTTCCGCTTGTTCAAGGCTGCTTGGGGCGTATTCCCAGGTGTTCAGGCTGCATGGGTGCTCACCAACGAGCCTTGGCTGTCTGAGATTGACGGTCTTAACTACTTGCGCCTCTCTGCTGGCTATGAAATCAGCGGTAACGATGATATCAATTACTATGCTTCCCGCAGCTATTTCCGTGCTTCTCAGTTCCTCCACACCATCTCTGGTCTGGCTTTTGAGGGAATTGGTAACACGAAGATTCAGTGGGAGACAACTCGTCGCCTCAGCCTCGGTCTTGAAGGTAGCTTCATGGACAACCGTCTGAACGTAGGCTTCAATTACTTCCGCTCTACTACCGACAACCTGTTGGCACTTCAGCAGTTGGGCTATCTCAGTGGTCTGAAAGAGAACTGGTCAAATGGTGGTAAATTGAAGAACGAGGGCTTTGATGTGAACTTCATGGCTAAGGTGATCAATACACCTGACTGGCAGTGGCAGATTGGTGCCAGCGCTGGTCACTATAAGAACGAAATCAGTGAGCTGCCTGACGGAAAGCAGTATATTGACAATGAGCTTTATGGCTCAACAATCCGCACACAGGTTGGTAATGTGGCCAATGCATTCTATGGTTACAAGACCTTGGGTGTGTTCAGTACGACTGCAGAAGCTCAGGCTGCCGGAACATCTGATCCAAAGGGACTCTACGTTCTCGGTGACAATGGTAATGACCATATTTACTTCGAGGCTGGTGACGTTCACTTTGCAGACCTGAATGGTGATGGCATGATTAATGAGGATGACCGCACGTTTATTGGTGATCCTAACCCTGATATTTATGGTAATATCTTTACGTCGCTGGCTTGGAAGCGCTTCAAGTTGGATGTTAACTTCACCTATTCATTGGGTAACGACATCTATAACTATATGCGTTCACAGTTGGAGGGCGGTAGCCGCTTCATGAACCAGACCAAGGCTTTGCTGCGCCGTTGGCAGGTAGAAGGTCAGCAGACCGATATTCCTCGTATCACCTTCCAAGATCCTATGGGTAACTCACGTTTCAGCGACCGCTGGATTGAGGATGGTTCTTACCTGCGCCTGAAGTCTGTGACACTCTCTTACGACTTGCCTATCAAGTCAGAGTACATCCAAGGTTTCCAGTTCTGGGTCCAGGGTAATAACCTGCTCACTTTCACTAAGTATCTGGGCAGCGATCCTGAGATGAGCATGACCTCGAGTGTTTTAGGTCAGGGTATCGATACGGGTTGTTTGGGTCAGAGCCGTAGCATTGTTGCAGGCGTTAAGATTAACCTGTAATTCTAATTAAGCATTAAGAATTAAGCATTAAGAATTAAGCATTATGAATATCAAGAATATATATCGTAAAGGGGCAGGTTCTGTGTGCTGCGGCATTGCCGCAGCCCTTATGGCGCTTCCAGTGCTCACCTCCTGTGAGGACTTCTTTGCTCAGGAGAGCGATGACGTGCTTTATGCAGAAGAAAATCATCTGACGGTAGCTGAGGACACTATCTATTCTGTTACAGGTATCCTCACCAAACTGCAGACGTTGGCTGACCGTACTATCCTGTTGGGTGAGTTGCGTGGTGACCTGGTCAACCTCACCAGTGCGGCTATCAGTGACTTGGGTGAAATATACAATTTCAATGTCAGTGATGACAACCAGTTTAATTCGCCTAGTGATTATTATGCTGTTATCAACAACTGTAACTATTTCATAGCCCATGTTGATACAGCACTCCGTGATAACCGTAACGAGGAGATTTTTGTAAAGGAGTATTGCGCCGTCAAGTCTATCCGTGCCTGGACATACCTGCAGTTAGCGCTTGTCTATGGTAATGTTCCTTTCTATACAGATCCTCTGCTCAGCAAGAGTCAGGCAGAGGCTGCAGAAAATGCTCCGAAGGCTGGTATTGAGACCATCTGTGATTACTTCATCAAAGACCTGCAGGATCTGCCTGTGCGCTATAACACAGAGTATCCTGGTTATCGTTCAATCCGTAGTGTCCCTTCTAAGCTGCTCTTCTTCCCGTTGAGCATCGTTCGCGGTGATCTTTATCTGTGGCTTGCTACGATGAAGTACAGCAATGGTGACATTAATGGTGGTGTAGAAGCCTATAAGCAGGCTGCGCTTCAGTACTATACCTATATCAACGAGCGTAATGGTACCTTCTCGGCTTATCCTACTGAAGAGAATCGCTATTACTGGCGCTCTGGAGAGGCGTCATGGCGTAATTCTCAGAGAAGTGGTAGAATGTTCCCTATCAACGAATCTACTAATGCCAATGATGAAATCATCACGCTGATTGCCGGTGACGAGAAAATTGCCGATGGTCACTACAGTCAGTTGCGTAACTACTTTATTTCGCGTGATGAGAACAACCAAAGGGTAAGTATTGAACCTTCTGCTCGCCTAAAAGAAATTTCTGCTGCTCAGTCGAATCTGGTATTGGCAGAGAATGGTGCAAGCTTTGAATATGCACCTAAGGGACTGGAAGACTATCAGGATGGTGACTTGCGCCTGTCAAACGTATATACAAAGTCACATACCATTGACCGCATCACCAATGAGCGTGTTGAGACACAGGACATTAGAAAATATGATGAAAGCTCGCCTAATGTACACATCTATCGTCGTACGATGGTTTACCTGCGCCTGGCTGAGGCCCTTAATGGTGCCGGCTATCCCCGTATGGCATTCCAGATATTGTCTGGCGGTTTGAGTAATGAGGCTATTGAGCAGAACGTGTTGTCACGCTATTTCGATTATGATGCTGTAAACGATACTGCTGTGGTTTCAAAGGAAGACTCTCTGTTCTTGGCGAAGTTCGACTTCCCCAACACCCGCTATGCTGTAGCTGATTATCTGGATTTTGCACGCAACAATTTTGCTACTGGTCATAACCAGATTGGTATTCACCAGCGTGGCTGTGGTTTCACTCCAATGGATACGACCTATGTGTTGCCTAACGACACTGTGGAGACTAATCCTACTTTGCGTGCACAGCTCATCAAGGAGCAGCAGGCTGCAGTAGATAGTCTGATTCTCAACGAGTCGGCACTGGAGTTCGCCTTCGAGGGAACCCGTTACTATGACATCATGCGTTATGCCCTGCGTCAGTCTGATCCAGTGACAACGATGAATAAGATTGTCAATTTGAAGCGTAGCAAGACTGTAGCTCTGCCCTCTCGAAAGGAGTGGTTCCTTAATTGGAAGAATAGGATTGGATACGGCTTGTAAATAGCCATCTAATTGATATTTAAGTAGCGCAAAGCGTTAAAGATTTCAAACACTTTGCGCTACTTTATTTTTTATTCGTATCTTTGCAGACAATCTGTTAGTTTATGGCGATGATGAAGACGTTCCATTGGTTTTCTGCTCTGCTTCTATCGGGTGCACTGCTGCTGATAGCCTGCGGTGAGTCCGACTCATCGGTCGACCTACTCGCTCAGGATATTGACAATTATCGTCCCGTCGACGAATTTGTCGATGCCTATGAGGCTATCAATAATCAGCAGAACCTAAAGTCAGGTCAGGACTATGACCTTGAGAAGACCGTACGTGTCATTAATGCGTTGGAACTGGCGCAGGTACGTTCAAACAGTTTTGATGAGTTCCTGGACTATATGGCACGTCAGGACTATACGGGTGTGGCGCCCGATGTGCTCGAGGCTAAGCGCAAACTATTTCCCGTGTTGGAGTATACCTACAAACTGCGCCAGCAGGATGAGCAATTGACAGATGTATGGATGCTCATGCGCGGTGCTGCCCGTGGGGGTGAGACGCTTGTAGAACATACCTCGGCTTTAACCCTATTTCGTGCTACTCATGGCGATATCTTTGCGCTGATAGGTATTCTTGCTGGTGAGGATGCCGACCGTTCTACCTCAGAGGCCTTTGCCCAGTATGAGAAAGACAAAAAGCTGAAGTCTACCATCCGACAGGACCTGCAGAAATTGCGTGCCTCTTATCGTCAGTATCTGGAGGACTATACGCCTATCTACAAGAAATACATGCAGGAATATGATGCGCTCTGCATCGAGAAGGACAAGGCATACTTGGACATCTATGCTGGAAGAACGGACGAGGCAATGACTCATACGCAAAATATCCTTCAGAAATATCCAGATAATGCAGAAGCGATGCTCCTACAATCAATGGGGCACATTCTCTTAGCAACAACGGAATCACGTAATAACGTTATATCGGTATCACGAGATTTGGAGAATCCGTTATTTCCGGAAAATCTGGATTCTCTGGAAATTCCGGAAGCGGCAGCCCCCCCTCAGGGACATTATGCCAAAGCCAATGCCCTTTTGCAGCGCTATACAGCGCTTTATCCAGGCCGTACGGCTCCTGCGTTGGTGCTTGAAGGTCTGCTACAGCAGCAACTGGGTAACGAGCAGGCTGCTATGAGCTGTTTCCATCAGGCCAGTGTGGAGTACCCCCGTCAGGCTGCCCAACTCACCGATATGCTTGATGCCTATAACACGCGTAATTACCTGAGTCAGACGCCAGAGGGTCAGTATCTGCGCCGTCTCTATGCTTCCACGATGGAAGGCTATGGTCTTTTCAGTCCTAATCTGTTAAAGGCCAAGCACTATGCTGATCTGGGCAACCTGGAAAAGAGTCGTGAGGAAATCTATAACCATTTCTTCCGTCGTGGCAATCAGGGCATCTATGACGAACTGCTCTCCGATATGCAGTTCTGCGAGGAGAATCTATATGGTGCCTTTAAAGGCTTGCTTCTGGAGTCGTCGTATATTGATGTCAGTGTGAAGCCCGAGTCAGAATGGCTCTTCTGGAGTAGCGACAATGTGCTGCGGGTGCAAATCAATAACCGGTCTGACCTCAATCTGGAGAATGTACGTGTGTTCCTGTGCATCCATTATACCGATATGTATAAGGACGAGTACGATGTGGTGAAGGTGCCGCATTCCGTGAATATCATCCCCAAGTACAGTGTTGCTGACCTCGATACCGTGGTGATTCGCTATCCAGGTAAGACTAGCGACGATATTACCCGTATCCGTGCCATCGCGATGACTGATGACCGCATCTGCTGGGTTGATGATGTTAACTATAAACAGAGTCGTGCCCTGAACAGCGCTCGTGGTGCTCAGCCCGCTGCCAATAGTCAGCAGGCACAGCGCGAGGAGTATCTGCGCAACTATTCGCTGGAACCTCAGAAACTACAGCGCACGCTGAAGGAAGGCGTCACAGTGCTACCTCCCGAGGAAGATCCTACTATTGAAAAATCGTGGTGGGACTCATTCCTGAGTTGGTTCTCAAGTCATGACAATAACCTGAAGATAGAGTTGCCGCGTGTGCTGGCAATGGCGGATCCTGTATTCTCTATTCATCCCTTGGATAGTGATGAGGCCATTACGCCAGAGGAGAATTACCTCTCGGGTACTACCATACACCTCACTTTCGATTATGAACCAGCCTATGAAGAGCATCTGCAACTCTATATTTATAGTGAGTCGGCAAACTTCCGCGTAGAGATTCTCTATAAGGGTGCCGTCTCGGAAGTGCTTTCTGTTGAGCAAATATAAACCTTTAACGATAAGTAATTAATAATGAAAAAACAATTTCTCTTAGGAGCTGCCTTGATGGCAGCAACAGTGAGCATCCAGGCTCAGAAACCGATGACTGCCCCCGCCGGTGGTAAGGCTATCAGTGACGAATTGATCGGTATCTTCTTCGAGGATATCAGTAGCGCTGCCGATGGCGGCCTGTATGCCGAACTCCTTCAGAACGGCTCGTTCGAGTTCAACCCCGCAGAGCGTGATGGCTGGGGAGCCGGTACGGCTTGGAAGCAGATCCGTCCAGGTCACTCTTTAGGTACCCTGCAGGTACGCATGGACAACCCCATCCATCCTAATAACCCCACGTATATGCGTTTGCATACCGAGCGCGTGAAGGAGTATTCCGACTATAAAGGCTGGAAGGGCTTTGGTATAGAAAACACCGGTTTCAACGGTATCAGCGTGAAGGCTGGCGAGAAATACAACTTCTCTGCTTTCTTCCGTATCCCTTCTGCTATCAGCAGTCAGACATCACCCTTCACCAAGCAGCCTTCAGCATTCGAACTGCGTATCGTTCTCGCAGAGCCTCAGGGCTGGGGCAAAGACCCGAAGGTGCTGGGCGAGGCAAGCATCGAGGTGGATGCAAAGAACTGGCAGAAATGTGAGGCTGTGCTCACTGCTGCCGAGGATTGTAAGAACGCCACCCTGCAGATCTTGGTGCTTACCTTGGGTGACTTGGATATCGACCAGGTGTCACTGATGCCCGAGGATACCTATAAGGGACATGGTTTGAGAAAAGACTTGGCTCAGGCACTGGCCGATTTGCAGCCTAAGTTCATGCGTTTCCCTGGTGGATGCGTTGTTCATGGTGGCGGTGACGGCTTCTGGGATACCTACCGCTGGAAGACCACGATTGGTCCTAAGGAGCAGCGTAAGAGTCTGAAGAACACTTGGGGTTACCATCAGAGCATGGGACTGGGTTACTTCGAGTATTTCCAGTTCTGCGAGGACCTGGGCATGGAGCCTCTGCCTATCCTGCCTTGCGGTGTGAGTTGTCAGGGTGCCAATGGCGGTTGGAACATGTGGCCCACACAGGCTCAGGATGTGGTACCTATGAGCGATATGGACGAGTGGGTGGCTGAGGCTATCGACCTGATTGAATGGGCCAATGGCGACCCCGCTACGAATAAATGGGCTAAGATGCGTGCTGATGCCGGTCATCCCAAACCTTTCAACCTGAAGTATCTGGGTCTGGGCAACGAAGAAAAGATCTCGCCTGAGTTCGCAGAGCGCTTCAAGTATATCTACGAGCGTGTCACCAAGGCTCACCCCGAGATTGTCATCGTGGGTACTGCCGGTCCTGGTTCTCATCCCAAGAATCCTGACTTCGAGAATGGCTGGAAGTTAGCTGACGAACTGGGCATGCCTATCATCGATGAGCACTATTATGAGCCCAACAGCTATTTCCTGAAGAGTCGCCAGTACGACAGTTATCCTCGCGACCGCAAGACCAAGGTTTATCTGGGTGAGTATGCTGCCAAGGATAAGAAACTCATCGATGCTCTGGCTGAGGGTCTGTACCTGCTCCATGTAGAGCGCAATGGTGATGTGGTGGCTATGACTTCTTATGCCCCCCTCTTTGCCCGTAAGGACAACACCAACTGGAACCCCGACATGATCTATTTCGATAACGAGCGTACTTACCTCACCTGCAGCTATTATGTGCAGCAGTTCTTCGGTCAGTCTGCCGGTCAGTATTACTATGGCGACTGTGTGAAGTTCGAGGGTGATGCCGCTGATGTCATCCAGCCTCAGGAGGACGTCCACTATGGTCAGTCTGTCATCCTCAATGTGAAGACCCGCAAGCTCTATGTGAAGCTCTGTAACGCCTCTGATGAGGCCAAGAAGGCCAACATCAACCTGAGCCGCTTCGGCATCAAGAAGACAGCCAAGAAGACCGTTATCACTGGTCAGCCCAACGATGAGAACAACTACGATAACCAGCCTATCGCTCCTCAGACCGAGAGCATCAAGGCCCAGAAGAAGTTCTCCCTCGACCTCGCTCCTTACTCCTTCATCATGCTGGAGTACAGTCTGTAAAAATAGGTTGAAAGATATAATAAATCCTCGATTCCATTGTGAATTGGGGATTTTTTAGATGTTGATACCATAATTCTGTTTCACCTCGCTCATCACGAAGGTGCTCTCGATGGCCCCCACATGGTCGATGTCGCCGAGTTTGGTGAGCACAAACTCTTGATATTGCTTCATATCGCGTGCGCGTACCTTTAGTAGGTAATCGTACGCACCTGAGGTGTTATAGCATTCGGTCACCTCTGGGATGCGGTGGATGCGACGCACAAAGGCATCGGCTATCTCGTGGTTGATCTGCGTGAGCTTCACCTTGCAAAACACCAACAGACCTTGATTCAATTTCTCAGGATCAAGGATAGCCACATACTTCTTGATATACCCTTTCTTCTCCAATCGTTTCTGACGCTCAAAAACGGGTGTTGGGGTCAGATGAACGGCATC
>CAZIKA010000027.1:0-18494 GCA_964539705.1 uncultured Prevotella sp.
TAGACCTGTCCGTTGCGACTCATCTCGAAGTTGATGGCATCGGTGATAATCTCTGCTGAGAAGGTATGTATCTCAGTCTGAATGGGATAGCGGTTGGGCGGGGGCGTCTGGATGACGCTGAGGTCGCGAGCCCCCACAAGCGAGAACTGCAGGGTACGGGGAATAGGCGTAGCACTCATGGTGAGGGTGTCGACGTTGGTCTTCATCTGGCGCAGCTTCTCTTTGGTGGATACACCAAATTTCTGTTCCTCGTCGATGATAAGCAGCCCTAAGTCCTTGAACTTCACGCTCTTACTGATAAGTTTATGGGTACCGATGAGGATATCCACTTTTCCATCTGCCAGGTCTTTCAGGAGCGCCGTTGTCTGCTTCGTGGTACGGGCACGCGTGAGGTAATCCACACGCACGGGCATATCCTTCAATCGACCGGAAAAGGTGCGGTAATGCTGATAAGCCAAGACGGTGGTAGGCACCATCACTGCCACCTGTTTACCATCGACAGCAGCCTTGAAAGCAGCACGCACAGCCACCTCTGTCTTACCAAAGCCCACATCGCCACATACCAGTCGGTCCATGGGTTTCTGCATCTCCATATCGGCCTTCACATCCTGCGTTGCCTTGAGCTGATCAGGCGTATCCTCATAGAGGAACGAAGCCTCGAGCTCGTGTTGCAGGTAGGTATCATGACTGAAGGCAAATCCCTTCTGATGACGACGGGCAGCATAGAGTTTGATGAGGTCGCGAGCGATGTCCTTGATATGTTTCTTGGTGCGCTCCTTCAAGCGTTCCCACTGGCCTGTGCCCAGTGTGGACATGCGAGGCTGCTGACCGTCTTCCTGTGACTTATATTTCGACACCTTATATAATGAGTGGATGCTGACGTAGATGGCGTCGCCACGCTGGTAGATGATTTTGATCATCTCCTGGAAGCCCCCTTCCTGCAGGGGCATTCTGACCAGTCCACCAAACTTACCAATACCGTGATCCACATGCACCACATAGTCACCCACTTCGAACTGCTGAATCTCTTTCAGCGTGAGGGCCACCTTTCCACTGCGAGCCTTGTCGCTCTTGAGGTTATACTTATGGAAACGGTCGAAGATCTGGTGATCGGTAAACAGACACAAACGTGCATCAACATCGATAAAACCTTCATGGAGCGTCTTGTCAACAGGGATGAAGTCGATGCCTTGCTTCATCTCGGCAAAGATGTCCTTCAGACGCTCCTGCTGCTTGGCACTATCAGCCAGAATGTAGAGCTTAAAACCCTGCAACAGATAGTCCTCCAGGGTTTGCAACAACAGTTCAAAGTTCTTATGAAACAATGGCTGGGGCTTGATGTCAAAATTGAGGTTCCCCTTTCCACCTAATATAATCTTTCGGAACGGCTCAGCATCCTTGGCAAACTGTGAGCCAGTGATAATTTGACTGTCGCGCTGCATCTCTTTCTCTATCTGGCGCTGCTCCATCTCGGTAGCCTCAGCCATACGCTCCTGCATAGCCTGTTGCGAAAAGCCCTCCTGATAGATGCGCTCGATAGACTCACGCAGGAACTGGAAGTCCTTCGCCACCAATAGGGTGTCTTGAGGCAGGAACTTCAAGATAGACTCTTTCTCTTCTACGGCAGTAAGCTCGGGCACGATATCCACGCTGTTACAACGTTCCTTAGATAACTGATTCTCGACCTCAAAGGTACGGATAGAATCGATATCGTCGCCAAAGAAGTCGATACGGAAAGGAAACTCATGGCTAAAGGAATAGACGTCGAGAATAGAGCCACGCAGGGCAAACTGACCGGGTTCATAGACGTAGTCAACCTCACGGAAGCCAAACTCGCGCAGGGTTTTGCAGATTCCATCAACATTGATATGCTGGTCTTGGGTGAGCGTCAGACGGCGAGCATCCAACTGCTTACGCGTAACCACCATCTCGGCAAGTGCTTCAGGATAGGATACGATATACTGGGAACGGAGAGTGAGTACCTCCGTACGAAGAATCTCGCTGGCGGGGTCTTTCTGACCGTATTTGATAGCACGTTTATAGCTTGAAGGAAAGAAGAGCACCTGCTGCTCGCCCATCACCTGACAGAGGTCGTGATAGAAATAGCCTGCCTCCTCGGCATCCTGCATGATAAAGAGCAGACGCGCACTGCTCTTCAGAGCCAGCGCACTGAACACCATAGGAGCAGAAGAAGCTAAGAGACCATCGAGCGAGATGGTCTGCAGCGAGGTCTTTTCAATAGCCTTTGCCAAAGCCGACACTTGTGGCTTATGGACATAGAGCTGTTGTAGTTCCTGAATATTCATTTTTATGATTTTCCTGCAAAAGTAGTAAAAATATTTGGGATTCTCGAATATTCTGCGTATTTTTGCATCAATCAAGTTATGGCAACAAATCATCAAGAAGACATACGACAAGGTCTGAAAGCCAATCCGCGACTGAAACATTGGATTGACTATCTGATTATGAACCAGCGCGATGCCCGTCCACGATGGTATATCCGTCTGTTGGCTCCACTATATCAGCACCGTGGATGCCACTCAAAGATATACTGCTCAGTCAGGATGGACACCCCACCCTATCGTAAGTTTTCTTTAGGTCGGCACAGTGTGATAGAGTCATACTGTTGCATCAACAATGCTGTGGGCGACGTCATCATTGGCGACCATACCCGCATAGGTATTCACAATACGATCATCGGTCCTGTAACGATTGGCAACCATGTTAATCTGGCGCAAGGTATCACGGTAACGGCCTTGAATCACAATTTTGAAGATACATCCAAAAGAATTGATGAGCAAGGTGTATCTACAAAACCTGTTGTCATAGGAGATGATGTATGGATTGGTGCTAATGCGGTCATCTTACCAGGGGTCACCATCGGCCATCATGCAGTAGTAGCTGCTGGGGCTGTCGTTACCAGTGATGTTCCCGATCATGTAGTTGTAGGCGGTGTTCCTGCCAAAATCATTAAACAACTATGAGAATTGGCATTGAGGCACAACGCATCTTCCGCAGAAACAAGCACGGCATGGACTATGTGGTGCTACAGGAAATCCTGCAACTGCAACAGATAGACCATGAAAATGAATACTATGTCTTTGTAAAACCTGGCCCCGACCGCTGTGTGGAGAGTACTGCTAATGTGCATGTAGTAGAAATCAATATGCCATCCTACCCGCTATGGGAGCAAATAGCACTTCCAAGGGCAGCCCGAAAGGCTAGTGTGGAGTTGCTTCATTGTACCAGCAATACGGCCCCTATCCGTTGCGATATACCCTTGGTACTTACCCTTCACGATATCATCTTTCTGGAGCCACGTGATAAGCAAAACAAATCGCTGTATCAAAACATGGGATGGCTGTACCGCCGATTGGTAGTGCCGCATATCTTAGACAAGTGTCAGCGTATCATTACCGTGAGCGAGTTTGAGAAGCAGAATATCATTCGTAAGCTGAATATCCCAGAGCAACGAATGGCGATGATTTATAATGGCTACAACGAATGGTTCAAGCCTACCGACGACGCTGCCACTTATAAGAATTATATGCCGGAAAAGGGATTTCTCTTTTTCCTTGGTAACACAGACCCCAAGAAAAACACTGAGCGCACACTGGTTGCCTATTCCAAATATCTGGAGCAATCGGAGGTGAAGCGTCCACTACTGATGGCTGATTTGGACAAAGACTACCTCAACGGCATTATTAGTCGCAACCACATTGAAAATATCCGCGAAAAGATATTCATGCCTGGATATATCCAGAATAAGGACTTACCATATATATATAATAGCGCCTTTGCATTCTTATATACATCGCTCCGTGAGAGTTTCGGCATTCCTTTACTAGAGGCTATGGCTTGCGGCACACCCGTCATTACCAGCAACACCTCGTCTATGCCCGAGATAGGTGGTGAAAAAGCTATCCTCATTAATCCTGAAAACGCAGAAGAGATAGCCGATATGCTCATCAGATTGGAAACCGACGAGACCTTTTATCAGCAACAAAAAGAATGGGGAAAGGAAAGGGCGAAGCTGTTCTCATGGCGGAATACTGCCCAACAGCTACTGAAGCTCTACGAGGATATTCTCAGAGGTCATCAAACAAATTAAGTGAGAGATCCTGACTAGGCTTTTCTGTTTCTATTTCCGCCTCGTCAGGCTGTTCCTCAAGGAAATTGAGCATCAGTTGACGTGCATCAGCAGACCCTTGCATATTCAAACGATAATAACCACGACGGCCTGCATTCTCTATCAAAGCATAAGAGGACTTGGAGTTTTTCAACAGATATTGCTGTACCGATGTATATATCTGCTGATAATCCGGTTGAGAGAACAACGTATTACAATTGTTATAGACATGTTTGGTCAACGACGAGACACTGATGCCCCGTTCGCCCACATGTGATAGTATTTGCAATATCTGTTGTTCTAACGTCATTACTCAAAAAAAGGTCGGTAAACAGTGCTTACCGACCTTTTCTTATTCTTTGTATACTCGTCTATTAGGCCAGAACAATCTTGTTGTCCTCAGTGCTCAGGAGCTTACCCTCCTTGAACAACCAACCCAGACCGAGCAGAGTCTCTTCCTCAGAAATCTTTGCAGCCTTAGCAATCTCCTTTACGGTGAGAGCCTTTCCTGCTGCTGCCAGTGCCTGATAAACATCTCCTGCCTTGAAACCAATAGTCTCAGCATTTACAATTGTTGCCTCAGCCTTCTTAGCTGCGGGCTTCTTTACTGCAGTTGCCTTCTTAGCTGCGGGAGCCTTAACTTCCTTTGTTTCAGCAGCCTTCTTTGTAGTAGCTTTCTTTTCTGCCATGATACTTAAAATATTAATACTTTTGAAGTTGAATTATCAATTCGTCGGCAAAATTACGCCTTTTGTTAAAAAAACTAACTATTTTACAGAAGTTTCTGCCTATTTTTCAGCTATTCTTGATAAAAATCAATCTTCCTGTCGCAACTCGACTTTCAATTGCAGTTCTTCCAACTGTTTGGGATCCAACTCACCAGGAGCATCGAGCATCACATCGCGTCCGCTGTTATTCTTGGGGAAGGCAATACAGTCGCGAATGCTGTCGAGACCAGCCATCAGAGATACGAAACGGTCGAGACCGAAAGCAAGACCTGCATGAGGAGGTGCTCCGTACTTGAAGGCATTGATGAGGAAGCCGAACTGAGCCATAGCGCGCTCGGGGGTGAAGCCCAGAATCTGAAACATCTTCTCCTGAAGCTTACCATCGTGGATTCGCAGAGAACCACCGCCTACCTCAACACCATTGCAGACGAAGTCGTAAGCTACGGCACGAACCTTTGCGGGATCAGTATCCAACAGAGGAATATCATCGGGATTAGGCATTGTGAACGGATGGTGAGTAGCCATCAAGCGCTGCTCCTCGTCGCTCCACTCGAACAAGGGGAAGTCGACAATCCACAGGCACACGAACTTATCTTTATCACGAAGGCCAAGGCGATCACCCATCTCCAGACGAAGCGTACAGAGCTGTACACGGGTCTTGTTGGCATTGTCACCAGAGAGAATCAGCACGAGGTCGCCATCCTTAGCACCCATAGTCTCCTTGACTTTCTGCCAAACCTCAGGCTCATAGAACTTATCGATAGATGACTTCACGGTGCCATCAGCATTGAACTTCACATAAACCAAGCCCTTAGCACCTACCTGAGGACGCTTCACGAAGTCGGTCAACTGATCAAGCTGCTTGCGGGTATAGTCTGCTGCATCAGGTACACAGATACCACCGATATACTCGGCCTCGTTGAAAACAGGGAAGGTACCTGTACCTTTCAGTACGTCCATGAGCTCAACGAACTCCATACCAAAGCGGAGATCGGGCTTATCAGAACCGAAACGGCGCATAGCCTCGTGCCAAGTCATACGCTGAAGAGCGGGCAACTCGATGCCACGAATCTCCTTGAACAGATGACGAGCCAAATCCTCGAAGATCTGGAGCACATCTTCCTGCTCAACGAACGACATCTCGCAGTCAATCTGAGTAAACTCTGGCTGACGGTCTGCACGCAAATCCTCATCACGGAAGCACTTCGCAATCTGGAAATAACGGTCGAAGCCAGAAACCATCAGCAACTGCTTCAGGGTCTGCGGACTCTGAGGAAGCGCATAGAACTGACCAGGATTCATACGACTGGGCACCACGAAGTCGCGTGCACCCTCGGGGGTAGAGCCAATCAGGATAGGTGTCTCCACCTCAATGAAGTTGAGGTTGTCGAGGAAGTTACGAATCAAGATGGTCATCTTATGGCGCAACTCGAGGTTCTTGCGCACAGCAGAACGGCGCAGGTCGAGATAACGATACTTCATACGGATATCATCGCCACCATCGGTATTGTCCTCAATAGTGAATGGAGGTGTGAGACTCTCGCTGAGAACGTTCAACTCAGAAACCAAGATCTCAATATCACCTGTAGGCATCTTGGGGTTTTTCGACTCACGCTCGCTCACGATACCAACAACCTGAATACAGAATTCACGTCCCAGCTTGTTAGCACGCTCACAGAGGGCTGCGTCCTTAGACTCATCGAAAACCAACTGTGTAATACCATAACGATCGCGCAGGTCAACAAAAGTCATACCTCCCATCTTCCGTGTGCGCTGAACCCATCCGGCGAGTTTCACCTCGTTGCCGGCATCGGTGAGACGTAACTCACCACAAGTCTTTGTCCTATACATTATTATATATTATTGTTTTCCTTTTCAAGGCTGCAAAGGTACAAATAAGTGAGCGAATTTCAAAAGGAAATTTTGTTTTTCTTGTTTTAATTTGTTTTTTCTCTCACTTATTCGTATCTTTGCACCCGATATGAAACAAAACACTACAATGAAAAGACTATCTACACTAACGCTAGCTGCCATGATAACCTTGGGAGCTATTGCGCAAACAACAGCCAATGATGTGCTGAGTGTAGCACGAAAGGCTAACGACTACTTCATGGCGAAGTATGCCGACCCAACGGTACCTACCAACGTCAAGAAGGTACGTCCGTCAAGTCTGTGGACACGTGCCGTCTACTATGAGGGGCTCATGGCTCTCTATGAAATAGACCCGCAGCAACGCTACATTGACTATACCGACACTTGGGCAAACTTTCACAAATGGACACCACGCAACGGTGTGAATACATGTGATGCCGATGACCAGTGTTGCGCCCAGACCTACCTAATACGTTACACACAGGCAGGCGGTGAGGAAAAAATAAAAAGGGTGCGCGAGAATCTGGATCATCAGATGCTGACACCTAACGAGAAAAAGAACTCTACGGCAAAGACCCAGAGCACACAACCTTCGCTCTATGGCTGGTGGACTTGGATTGATGCCATACAGATGGCAATGCCTGTATATATGCAGATGTATAAGATTACAGGAGAAGCAAAATATCGCGATCATGGCATGAAGATGTATCGCTGGAGCAGAAACGAATGCGGTGGCGGATTATTTAATGTTAAGGACGGATTATGGTGGCGTGATGCCGACTATGTGCCTCCCTACAAGGAGCCAGATGAAAAAGACTGCTATTGGAGTCGCGGAAATGGTTGGGTGTATGCCGCACTGGTGCGCTGCATGAACGAGCTGTCGCCTAAGGAGAAGGCATACAAGGAGCTGAAGAAAGACTTCCTGAAGATGAGCAAAGGCCTACTGAAATGTCAGCGCGAGGACGGCTTCTGGAACCCAAGTCTGGTGAGCACCAACTATGAGATGCAGGAGACAAGCGGTACTGCCCTGTTCCTTTACGGTATGGCATGGGGCATACAGAAAGGCTACTTGAAGAAGAAGGTCTACGGTCCTGTTTGCGAGAAAGCATGGGCAGCAATGGTGAAAGATGCAGTTCACCAAGACGGATTCCTGGGATGGATGCAGGGCACAGGAAAAGATCCTTCAGCAGGACAGCCTTTAAGCTATACCAAGATTCCTGACTTCGAAGACTATGGTACAGGCTGTTTCCTACTGGGTGCAGCAGAATATTTTAAACTATTGGAAAAGAATAACGTCAAATAAATAACTAAAGAGAATCGACTTATGAAAAAAGTATTACTCATCACAATGATGCTCATCTGCGGAATGACTTTCGCAATGGCACAGAAACAAGCTGAGATCAAGTTTGACAAACTGACTCACAATTTCGGAAAGTTCTCAGAAAAGGAGCCTGTAGTTACATGCACCTTCGCCTTCCAGAATGTAGGTGAACAACCCTTGGTTATCAATCAAGCCATCGCTTCTTGCGGATGCACAGTTCCCGAATACACCAAAACGCCTATCCAGCCTGGTGAGAAGGGAGAAATCAAGGTGACCTACAATGGCACAGGTAAGTTCCCCGGACATTTCAAAAAGTCTATCACCGTACGTACAAATGGTGTCACAGAAATGACGCGCCTTTATATTGAAGGTGACATGGAAGAAGCAAAATAAGAACTTCTTTCTTGAAAATAAAAATCGGGTGGCCAATTGGTCACCCGATTATTTTTATCTAGTGTTTTCTTACTTTGCGTAAGCAACAGACCTGGTCTCACGAATCACGGTAATCTTCACCTGACCAGGATAGGTCATCTCATTCTGAATCTTTGTTGCAATCTCACCGCTCAGTGCCTCGGTCTCGGCATCGTCCATCTTATCCGCACCAACAATCACACGGAGCTCACGACCAGCCTGGATGGCGTAGGTCTTGGTAACACCGGGATAAGACATTGCAATAGCCTCAAGGTCATTCAGACGCTTGATGTAAGCCTCTACGATTTCACGACGGGCACCAGGACGGGCACCAGAGATAGCATCACAAACCTGTACGATAGGAGCCAACAGAGTCTGCATCTCCATCTCATCATGGTGAGCACCAATAGCATTGCAGATATCGGGTTTCTCTTTATATTTCTCGGCAATCTTAGCGCCGTAGAGTGCGTGAGGCATCTCGCTCTCCTCATCGGGTACCTTACCAATATCATGGAGCAGACCAGCACGCTTTGCCTTCTTAGGATTCAAACCAAGCTCTGAAGCCATCACTGCACAGAGGTTAGCAGTCTCACGTGCATGCTGCAACAGGTTCTGTCCATAACTAGAACGATACTTCATCTTACCAATAATACGCACCAGTTCTGGATGCAATCCATGAATACCGAGGTCGATAGCAGTACGCTTACCTGTCTCGATAATCTCGTTGTCAAGCTGCTTCTTCACCTTGGCCACCACTTCCTCAATACGGGCTGGATGGATACGACCATCGCTCACCAACTGATGCAAAGCCAGACGACATACCTCACGACGAACAGGATCGAAACCACTAATCACGATTGCCTCAGGCGTATCGTCAACTACGATTTCAACACCACAAGCAGCCTCCAAAGCACGGATGTTACGACCCTCACGCCCAATGACGCGACCCTTCACATCGTCATTATCAATATGGAAAACAGAAACGCTGTTCTCAATGGCAGTCTCGGTAGCCACACGCTGGATGGTCTGAATAACAATCTTCTTAGCCTGAGCATTGGCATTAAGTTTAGCCTCGTCCATAATCTCATTGACATAAGCAGCAGCATCAGTACGAGCCTCATCCTTCATGGCCTCTACTAAACGATTCTTAGCTTCTTCTGCACTCAGACCAGAGAGTTCCTCTAACTTCTCACGTTCCTTCTGTTGCATCTTACCCAGCTCATCTTGCTTCAGAGCCAAAGCTTTCTTTTCATTGTCAATGCGCTGCTGTTGGTTGTCAAGATCGTTCTTACGTCGTCCCAATTCCTCTTGTCGCTGATTCAGCGATATCTCACGCTGCTTCAGGCGATTCTCGCTCTGCTGGATGTGCTGATTTCGCTGTTGCACTTCCTTTTCCAGCTCGCTCTTCTTATTGAGGAACTTCTCTTTTACCTCGAGCAGTTTCTTTTCTTTGATGACCTCAGCTTCCTTACTGGCTGATTCTATCATCGCATTGTATTTCCCCTTAAGAACCTTGAGGAAAACAAAATATCCGCATGCCCCTCCCAGAATCAGAGCGGCAACGGCTATCAGTATCACAAAAATTAAATCCATAAATATTATATATATGTAATGTTAATATTCTCTCAAAGCAATGTAAAAGAGCTTATGTCTCTTCACTTATCACTCTTCAAAGCTTCCTCAACTTCAGAAGTCAACTGCGAGAGAATATTATCATAAGGAGTCGTATCATTTTTGCCCAACTCTTTCTCATACCGTAATGCTATCTCGATAAGAGTCATCAACGCTATGGTATGGTCGCTCTTACGCCCTTTATAAACTTGAGCATAAGCACCATAACGCTCTGTGATGAGTTTGGCGGCTGCACGATAGTACTCCTCATCCTCGCGATTATGGAGCACCATGCGAATTTCTTCGTCATAGACGTGTAGCGTTATATTAAGTTTACTGTCCTCTGCCATTACTTCTTCTCGTCAGTTACTCTTTCTCGTCACTCAGGATGGCGATGCACTTGTTTACATCACGTATCATCTTGGCAACTCGGCTCTTTGCACCATCTAAGTCACCATCAGTGATTTCCATCATACGAGCCATTTTCAATGACTGGTAGTCACGTTCCTGCTGAGCCAGTTTTGCCTCGAGTTGCTTGATACGCGTCTCGCCTTCTTCAACCATCACATACAGGTCAGCATTTTCTTTCTTCAGTTCCTGGAACCGAAGAATCATCTGCCGTATGCGGGTTTGGAAGGTTGCTAAAACCTTTTCATTCTGACTCATGACTACATTTTTATTCTACAAAAGTAGGAAAAAATCATTAATCTGCCTACCATTACGTAGCAGATTTAATATTTATTAATTATTTAGCGTCAGTTTGAGGTTGCTTTTCTTTCTTTGCCAGCATTACAACCCGATAAACGAAGTCGGTTGTCCATTTTTCAGTAAACCCTAGACGTTTGTTAAGTTCACGTACATCGACAATTGTTTTCAGTACACTGGCATCTTTATAATCATTTTTATTAAAGATATCGTGAACCGTCTTTTCCGTTGCCGTATGGATAGCCCCCTTAAAGAAACTTGGCAAACGTAATTTAAACTTCATCAGATTGCCCGACAACATCATCACGTCTTGAACATATTGTTGGAACTGAAGCAGATATGTTTGTACATCCTGAAGTTTCTTACAGCGGCGATGAATGCTTTGGTCTATCTCCTTAAAGAAATCATCATTCATTCCATACAATTCTTTAAGTATCTTCTTACAACGAGCCTTTTCTCCCAGTCCAAGTCTTCCCCCTTGAGTTGGAACACGCAATGTCACCTTAAACACACGAAGATCAGGCAGTGCATTAAGGTTTGAGATACCCAAATCAGCTGCTATAACAGCCTGAAAATATACTCGGATAAGGGTCATAAAATCTTCCATACCCCCAACCTTTACATCCGTATCGGCCGACTTACGACCGAAAATATTAGAAAATAATCCCATAGTTTTGTTTTTATTCGTGTGCAAAGGTACACTTTTTTATTTACAATGAGGTATTTTTTATACCAAAAAGATTCGGAAGAGAAAAAAAATGTGTAACTTTGCACCCCGTATAACGTTATATTTATGAAAGGTATCGTATTAGCAGGTGGAAGCGGCACACGCCTCTACCCTATCACGAAGGGCATCAGTAAGCAACTGATTCCTATTTTTGACAAGCCAATGATATACTATCCAATATCAGCACTGATGTTGGCTGGTATACGAGAGATACTGATTATCTCAACACCACACGATCTACCAGGTTTCCGTCGATTACTTGGCGATGGTAGCGACCTGGGCGTACATTTTGAATACGCAGAACAGCCTTCCCCCGATGGATTGGCTCAGGCTTTTATCATCGGCGAGAAATTCATTGGCGACGATTGTGCATGTTTAGTTCTTGGTGACAACATCTTCTATGGTTCAGGTTTCAGCGGTTTGTTACGTCAAAGCGTAGAAAATGCTGAGAAGAATGGACTTGCCACAGTTTTCGGTTATTACGTCAACGACCCAGAACGCTACGGTGTAGCAGAGTTTGATGCAGAAGGCAACTGCCTGAGTATTGAGGAGAAACCTGAGCATCCAAAATCAAACTATGCTGTTGTTGGATTGTATTTCTATCCAAATAGCGTGGTCAATATCGCCAAAACTATTAAGCCTAGTGCACGTGGCGAATTGGAAATCACGACTGTCAATCAGGAGTATCTAGCCCAACAGAAGTTGAAAGTCCAGACGCTACAGCGAGGTTTCGCCTGGCTTGACACTGGCACACACGACTCTTTAGCAGAAGCAAGTACGTTTATTGAGGTTATTGAAAAAAGGCAGGGACTGAAGGTGGCCTGTCTTGAAGAGATTGCCTTTAAACATGGTTGGATAAATAAAGAACAACTTCTCCAATTGGCACAGCCCATGATTAAGAATGATTATGGGAAATATCTGATTCAATTGGCAAACACAAAATAAACGAATAATTAATATTGTATAGATATAAAAAAATGGAAGAGAATAAAAACTTAGAATCTGTTATAGAAAACGTACCTAAAGAGGAAGAGGCTTCATTCGATATCAGAACCATTTTCACGCTGCTTGTTTTAAACTGGCCTTGGTTTTTGGTTTCACTCATCATTTGCACCCTCTCAGCGTTTCTTTACCTGCGCTATCAGCCTGCCATCTACGAGATGTCTGCTAAGATGTTGATAAAAGACGAAGTCAACAACCGACGCAGCAGCGGACAGATGCTGGCCAACATGCAAGATCTGGGATTCATCACAAACTCTACTGGTATTGACAACGAGATTGAAATCCTGCAGTCACGCATTTTGGCTCAAGAAGTTGTAAAAGACCTCAAACTTTATGTAGAGTATCGTAACAAAGGACGTATTGCGAGAAGCTTGATATACAAGGTTCAGCCGATTAATGTTGATATGGCTCCTGAGGATCTGGATGAACTTGACAAATACAACATCAGCTTTGGCATGAATCTTACCAAGGAAGACGGTACGTATCATGTCGTGGGCTTAAAGAACGAGTTCGAAGGCTCATTTACAAGCCTGCCCGCCTCCGTTGAGACGCCTTACGGTGTGGTGTCATTCACCAAGAACCAAAGCCTCGAAGGACCTCAACGTCGTCTGACCCAGCTGAAAGAAGAGTTACAAAAAGAAGAAGATGAAAAAGAAGGCAGGTCAAAAGACGCCCCTATGATTATTACCATCACATCTCCCAAGCAGGTAGCTTCCGCATACGCTAAGAGAATGAACATTGCTCCAACGTCAAAGCTTACATCCATAGCCCAGATTACACTGAGAGACCAGAGCGCAGAACGTGGCTTTGACTTTTTGAAGCATCTAGCTGTATGCTACAACCGTCAGGCCAACGCAGACAAGAACGAGATTGCCTATAAGACAGAAGAGTTTATCAATGATCGTCTGAAGAAAATCAGCGATGAACTGGGAAGCACGGAAAGCAAGTTGGAAGTCTACAAGCGTAACAACAATTTGGTACAGATCCGATTGGACGCTACTCAAACGATGACACAGGCCAACCAATATTATGGAAAATTGGCAGAAGCCAATATTCAGATTCAAATATTGGACGACCTGCGCAAATATATTGAGAACCCAGAAAACAGATACCAGATTATTCCGTCTAATGTAGGAATGGACGATGCGGCATCAAATTCACTGATAACGCAATACAACAAAACCGTTCTCGATCGTAACCGTTTACTGGCTTCTGCATCAGAGAACTCACCATTGGTACAGACCCACACCGACATTCTCGATCAATTAGAAGGTAGTATTAAGGAAGCGTTACGCCAGGCACGTCGCACAGCAGATATTGAGCGTCAAGGCATTGACAAGCAATACAAAGAATACCAGTCTAAGATTGTAAGTGCTCCAGAACAGGAACGCGTCTTGACAGAGATTGGACGTCAGCAGGATGTGATGTCAGGTCTATATCTGATGCTTCTGCAGAAGCGAGAAGAGAACTCTATCTCCCTGGCAGCTACAGCCGACAAAGGAAAACTCATCGACGAACCTGCCTTTGGAGGTAAGGTAAGTCCAAAGAGCGCCATTATCTTATTGGCAGCTCTCATACTTGGCTTTGCTTTGCCATTACTTGTTACTTACATATTGCAGTTCCTACGCTATAAGATTGAAGGCCATGAGGATGTCATGAAGCTCACGGACGTGCCCATCGTCGCCGACGTAGCTGTAGCCAACGAGAATGCTAAGACCGCTGCTGGTATTGTGGTTCATGAGAACAAGAACAACCAGACCGATGAGATATTCCGAAGTATGCGTACGAATATCCAGTTTATGATGAAAGAGAACGACAAGGTGATAATGTTTACATCAAGCACATCTGGTGAGGGTAAGACGTTTAATGCCGCTAACCTTGCCGTCAGTTTCGCTCTGCTTGGCAAAAAAGTCATCCTGCTGGGTCTAGATATTCGTAAGCCTGCCTTGGGACGCCTGTTTGATATTAAGGACCGCTCCATTGGTATCACCAGCTTGCTAACACTAGATCATGTCACAGAGAGTGATTTGATGTCACAGATCCGCTCATCAGGTGTCAACGTCAACCTAGATCTGTTGCTGGCTGGTCCTACACCTCCAAACCCCACCGAGTTGCTGGCTCGTGAGAACATGGGCCAAATCATGAAGATGCTGCGCGAGAAGTACGACTATATCATCCTTGATACAGCACCTGTAGGCTTGGTAACCGATACACTGCAGATTGCCCAACATGCTGACGTTACAGCCTTTGTTTGTCGTGCCGACTACACACCAAAGTCAAGCTTCGCCATCGTCAATTCGATGAAGAAAGAAGAGAAGTTGCCTAACCTGTGTATCGTTATCAACGGTATCGATATGTCGAAGAAGAAGTACGGCTACTACTATGGCTACGGCAAATACGGCAAGTACGGACGTTACGCATACGGTTATGGCTACGGACGCTATGGACGCTATGGCTACGGAAGCTCTTACGGCAGTTATGGCAACTATGGTAATTACAACGATAGCCATTACGGCAACAAGAACGACGACTCTATTAAGAAATAAGCGCTATGACCATTGCAGTTGATTTCGACGGTACTATCGTCGAGCACAAATATCCGGAAATCGGCAGGGAGATTCCATTTGCCGTAGACACGCTGAAGATGCTCATCAAGGATCACCACAGAGTCATTCTGTGGTCGGTCCGCGAAGGGCAGCTGTTAGAAGATGCTGTCAACTGGTGCAAGGAGCGTGGCATAGAGTTCTATGCTGTAAACCGTGACTATCCGGAAGAAAGTACTGAAAACAACCAGCATTTCTCACGCAAGTTGAAAGTGGATGTATGGATAGACGATCGCAATATAGGCGGACTGCCAGATTGGGGTACCATCTATCGCATGATTACTCACCACAAGACGTGGAACGATGTGATTGATGATGAAATAAGCCACTACCGCATGAGTGCTCACGATGACAGACATTCAAAGAAGAAGCATTGGTGGCAGTTCTAAGTTAAGCCACATATAAACAAAAAAAAATAACCGTCGGCAATGCCGGCGGTTATCTTTTTTGCTTTTGTGCAATTTACTTCACCTTTTCTACGATAGCCTTGAAAGCCTCGGGGTTGTTCAAGGCGAGATCAGCCAGCACCTTACGGTTAATCTCGATACCAGCCTTTGACAGAGCGCCCATCAACTTAGAATAGCTCATTCCCTCCAAACGAGCGGCAGCGTTGATACGCTGAATCCACAGTGCACGGAAGTTGCGCTTCTTATTACGACGATCGCGATAAGCGTAGGTCAGACCCTTCTCCCAGGTGTTCTTTGCTACTGTCCATACATTCTTACGGGCTCCAAAGTAGCCACGAGTAAGTTTCAGAATGTTCTTACGTTTTGCTCTTGATGCAACGTGATTTACTGATCTTGGCATAATTTCTGTACTTTAAATGTTAGACAATAGGTTAATTAACGGAGACACAACAGGTCGCGAACCTGCTTCATGTTGCTCTGGTCAACGATGGTAGAACCTACCAAGTTACGCTTCTGCTTCTTGGTCTTCTTAGTCAGAATGTGACTGTGGTAAGCGTGATGTCTCTTAACCTTACCTGTACCGGTGAATGAGAATCTCTTCTTAGCGCCGGAATTTGTCTTTACTTTTGGCATTGTTTTTTAATTTTAAAATTGTTATTAATAATCGGCAGCTACGCATATACCGGGCGCGCCACCCTTTCTTCTTCTTTATTTTGCGGTATTACGTTATTTCGTTATAACGTTATTACGCCTCTTCTTCTGTTTCAGTCAACTTTTTCAGTGCATCTGCACTAATCTTTGCATTGGCAAATAGTCCGCCATTTGCTGGTGTTTCGGCATCAATATCCCTTGCCTGCTGCTTCTGTTCCTTCAGTTCAGCCTCACTGGCTTCACGATCACGAGCCTGCTGGCTCTTCTTTGCCACACCAGCTTTTTTAGGAGCCAGATAGAGGAACATCTTCTTTCCTTCGAGGCTTGGCATTGATTCTACCTTACCAACCTCTTCCAAGTCATTGGCAAAACGCAACAGCAGCACTTCACCTTGTTCCTTGAACAGAATGCTTCGTCCGCGGAAGAACACATACGCACGTACCTTATTACCTTCCTCCAAGAATTCCTTGGCATGCTTCAGTTTAAACTGATAGTCATGCTCATCAGTCTGAGGTCCGAAGCGTATTTCCTTCACCTCCACCTTCACCTGCTTGGCTTTCATTTCCTTAGCACGTTTCTTCTGCTGGTAGAGGAACTTAGAATAATCGATGAGACGACACACAGGAGGATTGGCATTAGGTGAAATCTCCACAAGGTCTACACCCTGCTGACGAGCCATATCCAATGCTTCTTTTGTAGGCATCACCGTGGATCCGCTCTCGCCTACAATGCGGACCTCTCGTACACGAATCTGTTCGTTAACGCGGTATTGGGCTTGTTTTTTGTCTGTCTTCATCCAACTATTTTAGTCAAATCGGCT
Source organism: uncultured Prevotella sp. (assembly GCA_964539705.1). Taxonomy (GTDB): domain Bacteria; phylum Bacteroidota; class Bacteroidia; order Bacteroidales; family Bacteroidaceae; genus Prevotella. The sequence goes on from CAZIKA010000027.1 coordinate 16,988, forward strand.
GCAAAGGTACACAAATTCAGCGAATTAGCAAAATATTTCCTTCACTTTTTTCATTTTTCCATTCATTCTTCCTCCCAGTGCAATACTGCACCATTATGACGAGCAGGATCTGGTCCTGTAAAGTCCATAGAATAGGGACTACCTGTTGTAGGACTCTTACCAAGATAACGATGGTTCTTCATAGAGAGGAGCATGAAATCATTATCTAGGAAATCTTGCCAAAGGAACTCAATGCTATTCACCTCATCTGTATTGGGAAGTTTCTCTGTTCCAACACCTATTTTATCTGTAAAACGCACATCACCAGGCAGGCCATTTCCGTAAACCTTCACATAACGGCCATCAGCACATTGCAGGGCTACCTTTCCCTGTCCACGATCAATCACACGGAATTTCGTTAATTCGCTTTTATCGCCAGGATGGGTATCGTAGAGCACCCCATGCTTCAATGCGATAACAGGACGCCCTGTTGCTTTATTGATAATGCGGATCGTCTTGCCGTAGGGAATATTCTTACTGCGGTCAGCACATGGTTCCTTAACGGTGAAATTATCAAACTCGGCATAACCTCCATTATTATCCTTTACGTTGAAAGCAAAGAGAGCGTGGCGCGAGCCCTGAAAAGAAATAAGCTGATAGGTCAACGGCATCATGCGTCCTAGCGTTTGGAAGTTTTCGCCATCGGTAGAATACGCATACTGCATTTGGTTGTCATCGTATTCTCCAATGCAACGAAGCCATATTTTACTATTGACGATATCAACGGGCACTGTGACGGTATCGTTAGTCATCTGCTCGAAACAACGAAGAGAGAGTTGCTTGCCGTCCTTCACCACGCCAATCCACGAGCAAGGCACATTGATATTTCCCAGTCCTGCGACATCACCATCTTTCATACCCTTGACGTAAAGTTCAACGGTAGCAATACTCTTCGGACCTATAACCCTTTGCGTCAACGTATTACGAGCCCACATCAGTTGTTCGGCAGACTGCGATTGGATGCGCAGACGACCATTCTTCAGGCTCCACATCTTCTCATCAGGGTTGTGGTTCCATTGCCAAACGCGGCCCAACTTTTTGCCATTAAAGTCCTCATTACGATTATATGGAGCACACACCGGTTGAGCTTCCTCACCAATGCCATAGCAGCCTAATTTTGTATCAGGCTTAAACCAAGTACGAGGCGCACGACCAAGGTTTCCTTTGAGGCCCACCATCGGCCAGCCGTCCTCCCAAGTCATAGGCATCAGACACACTGTACGTCCTATGGAGTGAAAATCCTGCATCAGTAGAGCCCACCATGTACCGTCCTTTGCCTGCACAATACCTCCCTGATGAGCATTGTCGCATCCCGTTGCATCAGGACTGGCAAGAGAAACGCCAAACTTCGTACCATCCTCACCAATGCGGTATTTCGTACCACGAGGTATCGTTGTACGTCCTACCCCACTATAGCCGTAGGTTTCATCAGCAGTAATGACACGCGTCTCGTAAGGTCCCCAGATAC
>CAZIKA010000027.1:18594-22624 GCA_964539705.1 uncultured Prevotella sp.
TCCTGATGGTTCTTCAAAGCGAACTTATCATCTGGAAAGTCGAAACGATCGAAGCAATAGCTCACATTCTCCCAGTTCACCAAATCCTTTGAATGCAGAATCACCAAACCAGGAACAGTATGCATCGTTGTGCCAGCCAGATAATAGTCATCACCAACACGGATAACATCTGGATCGCTGAACTCATCATAAAACAGGGGATTCGTAAACGTACCATTGCCATTATCGGCCGTCCATGACTGTTGGGCGTTGACGTTGAGGGCAGTAAAAGCCATCAAGAAAACACCCCATAGTTTTGCTCTTTTCATTGTCTTTTGTTATTGATAATGTATTAATTGTGTGCAAAGTTACACTTTTTTCTCAAACAACCCGCAAATAATTTTGCAGATTAAACATTTTCCGCTAATTTTGCAACGTTATGGAAAAGCAGAAAGTCATCATCAGTGAGCAACTGGAGCAAGTGCTCAGGAAGGAAACAGGCGAATGCAAGGCCGACCGTATTTTTATTCTGAACGATAAAACGACCCATCAACTCTGTCTGCCTGTCATCAAAGATTACGATTACCTGCAAGGAGCAGAGGTTATTACTATCGAGGCAGGCGACACTAACAAAACATTAGATTCCGTTGTCCACGTGTGGAGCGAACTACAACGTCTGGGAGCCACGCGTCATTCTCTGCTGATCAATCTCGGTGGCGGTATGGTGACCGACCTAGGCGCTTTTGCTGCTTCCACATTCAAACGCGGCATCTCTATTATAAATATCCCTACCACCCTGCTCTCTATGGTTGATGCCTCTGTTGGCGGCAAGACGGGGTTCAACTTTGGTGGACTGAAAAACGAGATTGGTGTATTCCGTAATGCCGACTGTGTGATACTGGATACCGTTTTCCTCAAGACGATGGACGAAGAAAACATCCTTTCCGGCTATGCAGAGATGCTGAAACACGGCCTCATCTCCACAGAAGCGCATTGGGCTGAGTTGATGAACTTCGACATTGAGCATCCCAACCTTAAAGAATTAGGTGACCTTGTAGCCAAGAGCGTACAGGTTAAGGAGCGTATCGTCACTGAAGACCCCACAGAGAAAGGCATTCGCAAAGCGTTGAACCTGGGACATACCGTAGGTCATGCTTTCGAATCGTTGGCACTTCAGCGCAAACCCATACTTCATGGTTATGCTGTAGCATGGGGATTGGTATGCGAACTCTATCTGAGTGTAGCCAAGACAGGCTTCCCTGTAGAAAAGATGCGCCAGATGACTCGCTTTATCTTCGAACATTATGGACGTATGCCTATCACCTGCGACGACTACCCCACCCTGCTAGAACTGATGACCCATGATAAAAAGAACATAGGAACAAGCATCAACTTTACGCTTATGGGTGGTATTGGGGATATCCGCATCAACCAGACTGCTACAAAAGAAGAGATAGAAGAGGCCTTAGACTTCTATCGCGAGGGGTAAGCAATGCTTAATGCTCAATGCTTAATGCATAATTGTTCAGCCTCCTTACGAGCGGGTTTACCCGTTTCCGTCATAGGTAACTGATTCACATGCAAATAGCTGCGAGGTTGCCAATACTTAGGCAATACCCGTTGACAGACATCCTTCACATCATCTATTACATCCGATTCGGTGAGCAAGACTACTTGTTCACCGAATTTCTTATCTGGACGTTTCGATATCATAAACGGGGCTGACAATTGAGGTCTTAGCAGCCTTTCCACTTCCTCAATCTGAATCTTGATGCCTCCAGAACAAATCACGTTGTCCTTGCGGCCTTTAATGCGGAAGGGGCCTCCCCCCTTCCCCATCCAAAGAGAGGGGGAGACAAATTCAACAATGTCATTTGTCACCAAAGGGCCATCATGTACGGCAGGCGCATCGATAACTAAGCAACCTTCATCCGTCTGGGATAACGTAACGCCTTCAAAAGGCGTATACCATTCACTCGCTTCTGGGCCGTTTAATCTTCGCAAGGCGATGTGCGATAGTGTCTCCGTCATGCCATAGGTACTCCATACATGGTTGGGGAAACCAACCAGCACACTAGCAAGCCCGTCATCGATGGCTCCGCCTCCTATAATCAGGTGCTTTATGGCTTTCAGTCGCTTTCGCCCTTCTTCGCTTTGCAACAGATTATACACCTGCATAGGTACCATCGCTGCGAAGTCAACATCGCCCTCCCATTCAGGACAGCCGCAGGGTTTTACCGCAATCAACTTTAGCCCACAGGTCAGCGCTCTCACCACCATCATCTTGCCTGCGATATAATCGAGCGACATACAAAGCAAAGCCCTGTCGCCAGCTTTCAGTCCTAAGAACTGACAGGTGATGCGAGCCGAGGCCTCCATGCGTCGTTTCTCTACGAGCATCGGCTTCGGCTTTCCTGTCGACCCACTAGTATGTACCAACACCGTGGGGCTATCGTTATGCCATTCTTTTAGGAATTCTTCGAGATCCATAGTTTGTCACCACGTATTTCCAACGGCATCGGGATGTTATCCGTGAAGAGTTGTCCTGTACCCAACCCTTGTGGGAACGTGATATGATCACCATACACATCACTACAGAACTGCGCGATAGCATTCAAGCCGATATTACTCTCCAATGCCGAGGTAATCCACGAGCCGATACCCTCTTCCTTAGCAATCTGAATCCACTCCCTGCATCCCATCATTCCACCATGCAGCGAAGGCTTCAGAACGATATAGCGAGGCTTGATGATACGCAACATCTGACGCTTTGCATCAGGGTCATTCACGCCGATGAGTTCTTCGTCAAGGGCTATGGGCAACGGAGACTCCCTACAAAGCTCTGCCATCAACGCCCATTGCTTTTGTTTGATAGGCTGTTCGATGCTATGAATAGCGTATTGCGACAACAGTTCCAACTTATAGAGCGCCTCATCAGGACGGAACCCACCATTGGCATCCAGTCGCAATTCCACTTCATGGTGCGAGAAACGTTCACGGATGCGCTTCACCAAATCCATCTCTTGGTCAAAGTCAATAGCGCCCACCTTCAGTTTCACACAACGGAATCCCTGCTTCAACTTTTCCTCCATCCGTCGAAGCATCTCCTCGTGATTACCCATCCACACAAGTCCATTAATGGGGATGCCTACCTCACCCCTGCTGAATGCAGTATCGAAGAGACAACTTCTTCCATCTTCCTTCTTACATCTGACATCCAGCATCGCCGTCTCAAGTCCGAAGAGCATTGAGGGATAGTTACGCATCGCCTCGTATGGTATCTCTCCCGTCTGCTCCACCTGATCACAGAATCCACGCAACACCTTATTATATATAGATGGCTCCATTGCATCACAGCTCAAATCAAGCAATGGTGCACATTCACCGATACCGACAGCATCACCATCAGTAATGGTCACTAACCAGAGGCGTCGCTCTGTATACACCCCACGACTGGTTCCTGCCGGCTGCTTGAAATGCAGAACCCGCTCTTCTATATCTATCTTCATGGAATCTGGGGATACTGATCGAAGTTTGGTTTACGCTTTTCCAGGAAAGCCTTTCCGCCTTCCTGCGCCTCATCGAGGAAATAGTAAAGCATGGTGCAGTCGCCAGCCAATTGCTGAATACCAGCCTGTCCGTCGAGCTCGGCATTCAGTCCTGCCTTAATCATACGAAGTGCAATAGGTGAGCGCTCCATCATCGTCTCCGCCCAGCTCACGCACTCATCTTCCAACTGATCAATAGGCACAACCTTATTCACCATACCCATCTCCTCAGCCTCTTTGGCTGTATACTGACGACACATAAACCATATCTCGCGGGCCTTCTTCTGACCTACGATGCGAGCCAGGTATGAAGAACCGAAGCCTGCATCAAAAGAACCCACCTTAGGTCCTGTCTGTCCGAAGATAGCATTCTCTGAAGCAATGGTCAGGTCGCATACCAAGTGCAGCACATGTCCACCACCAATGGCATAACCATTCACCATCGCTATAACAGGCTTAGGCAGACGACGAATCTGCATCTGCACATCCAGCACACTCAGACG
>CAZIKA010000028.1:0-22446 GCA_964539705.1 uncultured Prevotella sp.
ATTATTTTGCAGATGCAGAATAATTGTGTATCTTTGCAGCGATGATAGAAAAATACAAAGACCTGTTCATCGATTTTGATGATACACTCTACGATACTCATGGCAATGCCGAGATAGCCTTGAGGGAGACCTTCGAGGCATTCCATCTAGAGCGTTATTTCCCTGACCCACAAATCTTCTACGATGTCTATTGGCAGACAAACATCGACCTCTGGACGCGTTATTCAAAAGGCGAGATTACTCGTGATTTCCTCATTGTAGAACGCTTCCGTCGTCCTTTGAGTAGTGGCATTAATCTTGACGTCACGGAGCAGTTCTGTCTGGAGGTGAGTGATCTGTTCCTCGACTTCTGCTCATCGAAGCCTGGCGTCATAGAAGATGCTCACGAGCTGATGGACTATCTCAAAAGGAAAGGCTATAAGATACACATGACGAGCAACGGTTTCCATGAGGTGCAATACAAGAAATTAGCAGCATGTGGCCTACGCGATTATTTCGACACCATCATCCTCAGCGAGGACGCAGGAGCCAATAAGCCCTCACCGCTTTTCTTCGATTATGCTTTGAAACAAACAGGAGCCCAACGGGAAAGCACGCTCATGCTTGGCGACAATCTACAGACAGACATTCTGGGGGCTCTCTCTGCAGGTATCGACGCGATGCTCTTCAATCGATGGAATGTTGATATCAAAAATTGTCCACAGGTTCCCTCATTCATTGTGAACAATCTCAAGGAGATAATGAAAGTATTGTGACCTGATTTCTAATCCTTGAAATCAAACGACAGCTGACCATCCCCCAACAGGTTGTACGACATACGATGATACGGCGTAGTACCATACTGGCGGATGGCTTCTCTGTGTTTCTTCGTGGGATAGCCCTTATTTGATAGCCAGTCGTACTGAGGATATTCTTCTGCCAACTTGTTCATATAATCATCACGATAGGTTTTAGCCAGAATAGAAGCCGCAGCTATCGCCAAGTACTTGCCATCACCCTTTACGATGGTAGTATGAGGCAGAGGGCTTTGAGGTTTGAGGTTTGAGGTTTGAGGTGGATAATAGGGTTTGAAGCGATTTCCATCTACGATAACTGCCTCAGGGCGCACTTTCAATTGATCCAGAGCGCGATGCATAGCCAGAATAGAGGCATTCAGAATGTTTATCTTGTCGATTTCTTCGGGCGTCACGATGCCTACAGCCCACGCCACCGCATCACGTTCGATAACCTCGCGCAACTGGTAGCGCTTCTTCTCCGTGAGCTGTTTCGAGTCGTTCAGCATCTCGTTCTGATAGCCTTCGGGCAAGATGACAGCAGCGGCATAGACGCTTCCAGCCAAGCAACCACGCCCAGCCTCATCACATCCAGCCTCTATCTTTCCTTCGTAGTACTTATTCAATAACATGCTTAGAACATTTGCGACACACGACGAATACCTGCCACCAGCGTATCCACCTCTTCTTTCGTGTTATAAAGGGCGAACGATGCGCGAACAGTACCGCTGATATTAAGACGATCCATCAAAGGCTGAGCACAATGATGACCTGTACGTACAGCGATGCCTAGTCGGTCGAGCAATGTACCCATATCTAAGTGGTGGATATTACCTACGTTAAAGCTTACCACCGCATCTTTCTGAGGTGAAGTTCCAAAAATCCTTATTCCATCGATGGTTTGGAGCTGTTCCATGCAATAGCGGGTTAACTCCTGTTCATGCTGATGGATGGCCTCGAAGCCGATGGAATCGATATATTTGATAGCAGTAGCCAGTCCGTGGGTAGCCACATAATCGGGGGTTCCCGCCTCGAACTTAAACGGCAGACGCTCAAAGGTGGTCTTTTCCCAAGTTACCTTATCAATCATCTCGCCACCACCCTGATATGGGGGCAACTTCTCCAGCCATTCCTCTTTTCCATAGAGTACACCGATGCCCGTAGGACCGTACATCTTATGTCCGCTGAACGCAAAAAAGTCGCAATCCATCGCCTGGACATCCACTTTGAAGTGGGGTGCGCTCTGGGCACCATCCACCAAAACAGGGATGCCATGAGCATGGGCTATCTTGATAATCATCTCAACGGGATTAATGGTACCAAGCACATTGCTGACATGCGCCACGCTAATCATCTTGGTACGAGAAGTGATGAGCTTTTCCAGCTCCTCGAGACAGAGGATGCCATCATCCGTCATAGGGACGTGTTTCACAATAATGCCCCGTTTCATCGACTGCAGTTGCCACGAAACGATGTTCGAGTGATGCTCCATCTCTGTGACAATGACCTCGTCGCCAGCCTGCATCTGACTCTCGCAGAACGAAGAAGCCACCAGATTGATAGCCTCCGTAGTGCCGCGAGTAAATACCACCTCCTCTATCTTCTTCGCATTGATAAAGCCACGCACCGCCTCGCGAGCAGCTTCGTGAAGGTCCGTAGCCTGCTGACTCAGATAATGCACGCCACGATGCACATTGGCATTCACATTCAGATACTCCTCGCGCATCGCATCCAGCACACACAACGGCTTTTGCGTGGTTGCCGCATTATCCAGATACACCAGCGGTTTGCCATATATATCCCGCTTCAGAATAGGGAAGTCCTCACGTATTTTTTGAACGTCGTACATATTTTTCTCAAATTGCGCGACAAAGGTACAAATTTTATACGAAAAAACTTGGCTATTATCAAAACTATTTTGTATCTTTGCACCCAAAGACTAAACCTTTAAAACCTATAGCGTATGAAACAGTTATTACTTGCTTTGACAATGGTAACGGCCTTGAGCACCTCCGCTTTTGCACAAGGCCAAGTGAAAAACGTATATGCTAGCAATCCGAAACTGAACATCGAATTGCTGCAGAACACCAATCAGACCGCACAGCTGAACCGCTATCTGTTTGCAGGCTACAACACGCTCTGCGTACCCATGTCGATGACTGCTGAGCAGTTGGGCGACGTGAAGGCTGAGCGACTGGCTGGTATCCAGCAGGAGGGCGACGTGCTGAACCTCTATTTCGTGGAGTGCACCAACGAAGGCATTCAAGCTGGCGTTCCCTATCTGGTTTATTCTCCTAAGAGCCAGTACCTGCGCATCAAGAATAGCGAGGCCATGAACATCAACAACGAGTTAAGGGCTATCCGCATGAGCGACAATGCCGGCAACACCGTGACCTTCAGCAGCAATTGGGAGACAGTGAAGAAAGACGGACTCTACGGCATTCCTGCCCAGCAGAACGTCACTCCGTTGGAGAGCGTGCTCATCCGCACCCAGGCCGACAAGGCTTTCCTCCCCACCCGTTGCGGTTTCTCTTGGGACGAGCAGGCATCGTCAGCCCGTGAGTTGCGCATCGTTCATACATCCCAGAGCGAACTCACAGCCATCAAGAACCTGAAGTTGCAGAACGCCTCCAGCAATGCCTACGACCTGAGCGGACGCAAGGTGACCAACGCCAAGGGCCTGCGCATTCAGGAAGGTAAGAAAGTGGTGAAATAAAAGATTTCATCGAATAGACAAACGATAAAGGGGGTACCCAAAACGGGCACCCCTTTTCTATTTCTGGACGTGTGACAATTGTGACAATTGTGACAATGATTTTTGCATACCTTCAGCAAGCGGGGAGAAGAGAGATTGTTGAATAGAGTAAGTATATTAGTAATAAGATTTTATTTAATCAATAATTTTATTGTTAGATATTTATTCGTATATATTTAGATATATATACATTCATATTTAGATATTTATTCATATATACCTATTTAAATATCCCTATTCCTTACGCCGCCCTTATCCTGATAGCGTAAAAAAAAGACTGTCACAATTGTCACAATTGTCACAGTCTCCGATATCGTTAGCTTTCCGCTCCGTTCTCTCTAAGCACGAGCTTGCCAATCGAAGGGCAGGAGCTTGCCAATCGAGGGGCGCGGGCTTGCCATTCGAGGGGCAGGAACTGCCAGTTCGTCGGGCACGGATAGACTATTTGCAGAGTTTGCACCCAGTGCACTTATTCAGCTCGCCGCGGAAGCGCTTCTCCACGAGGTAGTGCAGGCGGTCGCGCAGGGGCTCCAATTGCATGTGGTCTATCACCTCGTTGATGAAAGCATTCTGAAGGAGCACCTTTGCCTCTTTCAGGGGGATACCACGCTGGCGCATGTAGAAGAGGGCGGCATCATTGAGCTGACCTACAGTAGAACCGTGGGCACACTTCACATCGTCAGCATAAATCTCGAGCATGGGCTGGGTGTACATGCGGGCTTCCTTCGTAGCCGTGAGGTTCTGATTGGTCATCTGTGAGGTGGTTTGTTGGGCACCGTGTTCTACCAACACACGACCAGCAAAAGCGCCTACGGCCTTATCATCGAGCACATATTTATAAAGCTCATTGGAGGTGCAATGAGGCACCTTATGCACGATGAGTGTGTTGTTGTCTACATGCTGCTGCTTGTCAGCAATCACGCAACCAAAACACTGACACTCAGCACCTTCACCACTGAAGGTAAGGTCGAGGCGGTTGCGGGTGATACCGTTATGAAGCGTGATGACGTTATGGTTCACACGACTATTAGCTTGCTGGTCGATATACACGTTGCTCACGCGTACATTCTTATGATGGGTCTCCTCAAGGCAGTAGAGATCCAGCGAGGCATTCTCGCCCACGAAGCACTCGATGACCTGCGTGGCCAAGAAGTTTTTATCATCGGCAGCATGGTCGCAGAACAACATCTTTATTTCCGCACCCTCTTCGAGCACGATGAGCACACGACGGTTTACCATCAAATCGACATCGCTACGCAGGATGTTTATGACTTGAATAGCGCGGTCAACCTTCACATTCTTAGGCACATAGACATAGAGACCGTCCTGCGCCAGCATGGTGTTCAAATCGGTAGTAGCGTCGTTGGCCTTACCTGCAAGCTGGTTATAGAGGTGAGAGGTGAGAGGTGAGAGGTGAGAAGATAGTTCTTTCAGGGAACCGATAATCACGCCCTCAGGAAGTTTTGGACTAGCCGTAGCTATTCTCTCACCTCTCACCCCTCCCTTCTCACCCCTATAGAACATATCGTTCACCACGAAATAAAGGCTCGTGGAGAGGTTGGGCACATCGCAACGGAAGGCCTCGTAGGGATCAACAGGTATCTGCAGACGATTCAGGTTCAAACCGTAATCAGGTTCGAAGAGCTTCTGGATGTCCGTATATTTATAGCGCTCCACCTTCTTGCTGGGGAAGCCAGTAGTCGCAAAGCGTTCGAAGGCCTCATCACGCACAGCATTCATCACGTCGCTGCTGTGCTCACGAATCATCTCTCGGCACTGCTTATACAGATCTATATATTGTTTCTCGCTGGCCATTACTCTTCTCCAATTTCTTCTTTAATCCAGTCGTAGCCGTGCTCCTGAATCTGCTGAGCCAGCTCGGGGCCACCGGTCTTCACAATGCGACCTTTATATAATACGTGCACGAACTGGGGACGAATCATCTCCAGAAGGCGGTCGTAGTGGGTGATAACGATGCACGAGGTCTCAGGCGTCTGAAGCTTGTTCACACCCTCTGCCACAATGCGCATAGCGTCCACATCAAGACCAGAGTCGGTCTCATCGAGGATAGAGAGTTTTGGCTCCAGCATAGCCATCTGGAATATCTCGTTGCGTTTCTTCTCGCCACCGCTAAAGCCCTCGTTTACAGAGCGATTAGCCAACTTGGAGTCGAGTTCTACAATCTTTCTTTTCTCGCGCTGAAGCTTCAGGAACTCAGCAGCATTCATAGGCTCCAAACCCTGATACTTGCGTTTCTCGTTGATAGCAGTCTTCATGAAATTGGTCATCGACACACCAGGAATCTCAACGGGATACTGGAACGAGAGGAAGAGACCCTCGTGAGCTCTGTCCTCGGGCTTCATCTCCAGCAGGTTCTTACCATTGAAATAAGCCTCGCCCTCAGTGACCTCGTAAAGCGGATTACCCACGAGCACAGCACTCAGCGTAGACTTTCCTGAGCCGTTAGGACCCATGATAGCATGCGTCTCACCATCATTAATCACAAGGTCGATTCCTTTCAATATCTCTTTGTCGCCTATCTTGGCGTGCAGGTTGCGTACTTCTAACATTGTTGCATTTTCTTTCGTTTCTGTTTGCAAAGGTAATGAAACTAAGCGAAAAACCCAAATTTATTTGCAGTTTTAAGTTATTATGTGTAACTTTGCCACCAAAACCAACCATAGTACACTTACAACATGACAAGAAAGCTCATTCTTCCCTTCCTGATTGCTATCATAACGGCTAGCACTTTTTTATCATGCAGCAAGCAAGTGCTCCATGAGACTCAGAAAGAACAGGCTGATAGTCTGATGAATGCTGCCTACCAGAACCACGACTACAATGTACTGATAGCGAGGGCCGACGAACTGCAAGCATCAGGCGACCTATCGGACATGAAAGCCTTCTACTGGCGCGGATATGCCTATTCGCGACAACAGAAAATACGATTGGCAGAAAGCAACTGGCAACGAGCCATCGCTATAGAGATCCATACTGACGAGGATTTGGAATACTACTCGAAATCAGCCAACCGATTAGCCAGTATGCTGTTGCTGAAGGGCGAATACGAGGAAACAATGAAGGTAGCCATTCCTGCTCTGGAGAAGATGCAGGAGGCCGGATTGGATAAGAGTGAGGACTATGCATATCTGCTGATATCAGTTGGATGCTGTCAACTGCAGTCAGGAAGCGCCGACGAGGCTGTCACCTATTTCGAGAAGGCTTATCAACTCTATCTGGTGCTCATCACTCAGGAACCCATTCTCAGCCATTTCACCAGCGCCATCGTGGGCGTTATCAGCATCACCGACAACTACCTGCTTCAGCAACGCTACGAAGAGGCTTATCGCTGGAGTGGGCATTTCGAGGAACTGCTCAGTCAGTACCGCCTATTACCCAACTATGACCAACTATTCCTTGACAAACAGGAGACCCGTCTGAACCTCTACCGTGCTAGCGCACTTGAGGGACTGGGACACGACAAAGAAGCTGCCAAAGCCTATAACGATGCCATCAAGACACACTATGCTACCACCAACGAAGGAAAGTTGGAGGCTACCACCTATCTGATGTTGGCTAAACGATACGAGGAAGCTGCCGACAACTTTGAAGTCCTTGATGAACAAATCAAAAAATATGGCATAAAACCCTCGCTTGACATTATACAGCATTACTTCTTGCCGAAATACAGAGCCAATATGGGCGCCCAAAACAAGGACTTGGCCATCTATGTAGGTAATCAGATTTGCAACGCGCTGGATTCGGCTATCCCACAAATGCAACGGGATGAAGCTGCCGAACTGGCTACTATATACAACATACAACAGAAAGAGACGGATATTCTACAGGAGAAAGCCGACTTTGCACGTCAGCGCTACTGGGCTATCATCATTGCATTGGGCATGATGGCCATGTTCTTCATGCATATCTTCATCTTCCGCCATAAGGCTGCCAAACGATTGGAGATGGCCTACAGTCAACTGGAGAAAGCCAACGAGCGTACGAAGGAGTCGTCACGCATGAAGACCTCGTTCATTCGCCAGATATCCCACGAGATTCGTACGCCTCTGAATATCCTCAGTGGATTCGTGCAGGTCATCACCACACCTGATATCAAGCTCGACAAGGATGAAAAAGAGGATATCAACCAGAAAATCATTGCGAACACTAACCGTATCACGGAGTTGGTCAACAAGATGTTGGAACTGAGCGATGCGAGCAGTAAGACTGTGATAGACCGCAACGATAATGTGAAGCCCGTACAGATTGCCGTAGAGGCTATGAATAACTTCCCGCAAGAAGAGCAAAACTTGATTCCCATTGAGTTGAAGATAGCCGAGAATATGGACGATGTCACCCTGAGTACCAACGAACAGGCTGCCACACGTGCACTGGTGCTCCTTCTTGATAATGCTGAGAAATACACGAAAGAAGGTTACATCCGGCTCACGGTGGAGAAATGCACGCAATACAACTCGATACACTTCATTGTGGAAGATACGGGTATCGGTATCCCCATCAAGGAAAGAGAGCATATCTTCGAGGAGTTTGTACAGCTCGACGAAAACAAGGAAGGTACGGGTATCGGTTTGACGGTGGCACGTAGTATCTGTAACCGACTGGGAGGCAGCCTTATTCTGGATACCCTCTATACTAAGGGCGCCCGTTTCATCATGTCGCTACCCTACCGTCCCCTCAAGTGAGACACTCAGTAGTTTCTGAGCCTCAACAGCAAACTCCATAGGAAGTTTTTGAATCACCTCCTTGGCATAACCATTGACAATAAGACCAACGGCCTGCTCTGTGGGTATACCTCGCTGATTGCAATAAAATAGCTGGGCTTCCGATATCTTCGAGGTCGTTGCCTCATGCTCAAAGATAGCTGTGTCGTTGTGCACATCCATATAAGGGAAGGTATGGGCACCACAATCAGAACCGAGAAGCAAGGAGTCGCACGAAGAGTAGTTACGGGCATTGTCGGCCGTAGCAGCAGCACGCACCAAACCACGATAGGAGTTCTGTGAATGACCTGCCGAGATACCCTTTGAGATAATCGTAGACTTCGTGTCCTTACCCAAGTGAATCATCTTGGTACCTGTATCGGCCTCCTGATAATTGTTGGTCACAGCCACGCTATAGAACTCGGCCTGCGAACGGTCACCTCTTAAGATACATGAGGGATACTTCCACGTGATAGCCGAACCCGTCTCTACCTGTGTCCACGAGAGCTTGGAGTCTGCGCCACGCAAGTCGCCACGCTTGGTCACCAGATTCAGCACGCCTCCCTTGCCGTTCTCATCACCAGGATACCAGTTCTGCACGGTAGAATACTTCACCTCTGCCCTATCCATCACAATAATCTCTACGATGGCAGCATGGAGTTGGTTCTCATCGCGCATTGGAGCCGTACAACCCTCCAAATAAGAGACGTAGGCATCTTCATCGGCAATAATTAAGGTGCGCTCAAACTGACCTGTATTTCTAGCGTTGATACGGAAATACGAACTGAGCTCCATAGGACAGCGCACACCCTTGGGGATATACACAAACGAGCCATCAGAAAACACAGCCGAGTTGAGGGCTGCAAAGAAATTATCCTTGTAAGGCACTACGGTTCCCAAGTACTGACGTACCAAGTCGCCATGCTCCTTGATAGCCTCACCGATAGAACAGAAGATAACGCCCTTCTCGCGGAGTTTCTCCTTGAAGGTAGTCTTCACCGAGACACTATCCATGATAGCATCAACAGCAGTGTTGCCACTCAAAGCCAAACGTTCCTCTAGGGGAATACCCAGCTTATCGAAGGTTTTTTCAAGTTCTGGGTCAATTGCAGCGGATTTTCCGGATTCTCCGGATTTTCCGGTTGTAGGATCTGCATAATACGAAATAGCCTGATAATCAATCTCAGGCACATGCACATGTCCCCACTTTGGTTCCGTTTGCTCTTTCCAGTAACGGAACGCTTTTAAGCGGAACTCAAGCATCCACTCGGGCTCCCCTTTCTTAGCAGAGATGAGCCGAACGATATCCTCGTTCAGCCCTTTCTCAATGATTTCTGTATGTACGTCCGTGGTGAAGCCGAACTCGTATTTCTGTTCGGCCACCTGACGGACAAATTGATTCTTTTCTTCCATTAAAGTTTCTGTTCCACCTCAATCTCAGTGAACGTCTCAATCATATCGCCCACCTGGATATCGTTGAAGTTAACCAATGAGATACCACACTCAAGACCTGTAGCCACCTCCTTGGCGTCGTCCTTATAGCGCTTCAGGGCATCGATATTGGCAGTGTGAACCACGATACCATCGCGAATAACGCGGGCCTTGTCCTTGTTGTGCACCTTACCCTCGGTAACCAGACCACCGGCAACGGTACCAACCTTTGAAATCTTGAACACCTGCTTCACCTCAATCATACCAGAGACAATCTCCTTCTTCACCTTGTCAAGCATACCCTGCATGGTAGAACGAACATCGTCGATAGCATCGTAGATGATTGAGTAGGTATTGATTTCTACACCCTCGCGCTCAGCCAATCGACGTGCCTCACCAGAAGGACGCACCTGGAAACCAACGATGATAGCCTGAGAAGCAGAAGCCAGCATCACGTCGTTCTCTGAAATCTGACCTACAGCCTTTGAGATAACGTTGACCTGTACCTTCTCAGTAGAGAGTTTGATGAATGAGTCGGAGAGTGCCTCGATAGAACCGTCGGTATCACCCTTCACGATGATGTTCAACTCATGGAACTCACCCAAAGCAATACGATGAGAGAGCTCGTCGAGACCCAGCTTCGTAGTGGTACGCAATGACTGCTCACGCTGCAACTGGATACGCTTGTTGGCAATCTCGCGGGCCTCCTGCTCCGACTCCATCACATGGAATGAGTCACCGGCAGTAGGAGCACCGTTCAGACCAAGGATGATTGCGGGCTCAGCAGGACCAGCCTTCTCAATGCGCTGGTTACGCTCGTTGAACATCGCCTTCACACGGCCCCAAGCAGTACCTGCGATAACGACATCACCAATCTTCAGGGTACCGTTAGATACGAGGACTGTAGACACATAACCACGACCCTTATCGAGTGAAGACTCGATGATAGAACCAGTAGCCTTACGGTTAGGATTAGCCTTCAGGTCAAGCATCTCGGCCTCAAGCAGTACCTTCTCCAGCAGCTCATAGACACCCTGTCCCTTCTTGGCACTGATTTCCTGACACTGGTACTTACCACCCCACTCCTCTACGAGCAGGTTCATATTAGCCAAGTCCTCACGAATCTTATCGGGGTTAGCACCGGGCTTATCAATCTTATTGATAGCGAATACCATAGGTACGTTAGCAGCCTGAGCATGAGCGATAGCCTCCTTGGTGGTAGGCATCACAGAGTCGTCGGCAGCAACGATGATGATAGCGATATCCGTTACCTGAGCACCACGGGCACGCATAGCCGTGAAGGCCTCGTGACCAGGAGTGTCGAGGAAGGTGATGCTCTGACCATTCTTCAACGTCACGTTGTAGGCTCCGATGTGCTGGGTAATACCACCAGCCTCACCAGCAATCACGTTAGTATTGCGGATATGGTCGAGCAAAGAGGTCTTACCGTGGTCAACGTGACCCATCACCGTGACGATAGGAGCACGAGAGATCAGATCGTTCTCATCGTCCACCTCCTCAGTGATAGCCTCCTGCACCTCAGCACTGACATACTCTGTGGTAAAACCAAACTCCTCAGCAACGAGGTTGATGGTCTCAGCATTCAGGCGCTGGTTGATAGACACCATGATACCCACAGACATACAGGTACCGATAACCTTCACCACAGGCACATCCATCATCGTAGCAAGCTCTGACACAGTCACGAACTCGGTGAGCTTCAGTACCTTGCTCTGTGCTGCCTCAGCAGCCATCTCCTCGCTCATACGCTCCTGAACGGCATCACGCTTCTCCTTACGGTACTTAGCGCCCTTCTTGTTCTGAGCAGTCTTCGAGGTTAGACGAGCCAGCGTCTCTTTTACCTGACGTGCAACATCCTCTTCGTTAGCCTCCAACGGACGGGGCTGGTAGTTCTTATTCTTGTTCTTCTTACCACCCTGTTGCTGGTTGTTGTCCTGGAAGTTCTGATTACTTCCCTTGTTCTTATTCTTCTTGTTGTTCTGGTTCTGCCCCTGCTGCTGTTGCTGTTTGGCAGCCTCCTCGATGTCCACCTTACCCATACGGATACGCTCACGCTTACGCTTCTCGCCATTCTGGACATTGTTGGCACCACCATGCATCTGCGCAGCCTTCTCCTCACGCTGCTTGCGCTTCTCCTCCTTCGATTTCTTCTTAGGACGGGTGCTCTGATTCAGGGCAGAGAGGTCAATCTTACCCAACACATTCACCTTTGGAGCCAGCTTAGCCTCGCTCTTCAGAGTAAAGATCTCAGGTCCATCGTTAGAAGCCTCTGCGCTCTCGGCATCATCAGTATCCTCAGAGTCATCAGCATCATCGTCAGAGAAATCAGCCTCATCAGAGACTTCTGATACCTCATCGGCATCCTCCTCGGGCTCATTATCGATAACCTCAGCTACCTCTGGCTCTTCAGGTTGTACCACCTCTTCTACTTCCTCTTTCACAACGGGAGCCTCTGGCTCGGCAGGTGCCTCGGGCTCAGATTTCTTCTCTACTGACTCAGCAGGCTTTGCCTTGGGTTTGTTCAGACTGTCGAGGTCTATCTTACCCAGAGGTTTAAACTGCTGACGGGCAGATGCAGATTCTGTCTCTACGGCAACAGGTTCTGCAGGAGCAGCCTGTTTCTCTGCAGGTTTCTTCTCCTTCTTCTCCTTGATCTTTGTGAAGAGTTTCTCTGCCTGCGTCTTCACAGCTTTGTCACCACTGAACTCACGCACCAGCGCCTCATACTGTTCGTCAGAGATTTTGGTGTTGGTAGTAGCATCGTCGCGAATTTCGCCCAGACTGCTCTTTTTCTTTAGGAAATCAACTGCCGTTTGAAGTCCTATATTCAGTTCTGTTAATACTTTATTTAATCTTACTCCCATTTCTTCAATTCTTAATTCTTAATGCTTAATGCTTAATTATTACACTCGTTTTATCCTTAAGCATTATTCAAACTCTGCACGGAGTACTTCCAGCAGATGGTCGACAGTCTCTTCCTCAAGGTCTGCCTTCTCAATGAGCAACTCACGAGGAGCATTAAGTACCTCCTTTGCGGTGTCATAACCCAGAGCCTTGATGGCATCGATAACCCACTGGTCAATCTCATCGCTGAACTCATCGAGGTAGATATCCTCGTCGTTCTCTCCTTCAGTAACTACACGGAATACGTCGATGGTGTGCTCTGTCAGCATTGAAGCCAGTTTGATGTTCATACCACCCTTACCGATAGCCAATGAAACCTCTTCGGGCTGCAGATAAACCTCTGCCTTATGATTAGCCTCATCCAGTGTGATGCTGGTCACCTTAGCAGGAGAGAGGGCGCGCTGGATAAAGAGCTGGATGTTGCTGGTGTAGTTGATCACGTCGATATTCTCACCACCAAGTTCGCGAACGATACCGTGTACACGACTACCCTTCACACCTACGCAAGCGCCTACTGGATCAATACGGTCGTCGAAGCTCTCAACGGCAATCTTAGCACGCTCACCCGGCATACGAGCCACCTTGCGGATAGCGATGAGTCCGTCAGCAATCTCAGGCACCTCAGCCTCCAACAGACGCTTCAGGAAGTCGGGACTGGTACGGCTCAGCATGATACGGGGATTGTTATTCTCGTTCTGTACTTCCTTCACAACGGCACGCACGGTCTCACCCTTACGATAGGTATCAGAAGGAATCTGGTCGCCCTTCATCAGATGGAGCTCATTACCCTCATCGTCCATGAGGAGCACCTCACGCTTCCAAATCTGGTAAACCTCACCGCTGATAACGGTACCTACCTTATCCTTATACTTCTGATAGAGGGCGTCGTGATCGAGCTCCAGGATCTTTGAAGCCAGTGTCTGACGCAGGTTCAGGATAGCACGGCGACCGAACTTGGTAAAGTCCACGGCCTCACTCACTTCCTCGCCCACTTCATAGTCAGGCTCAATCTTCTGAGCATCAGAGAGCGAGATTTCCTTGTTCTCATCATTTACCTCACCATCTTCTACCACCACACGGTTGCGATGAATCTCGAAGTCACCCTTGTCGGGGTTCACAATCACGTCGAAGTTCTCGTCAGAGCCAAACATCTTTGCCAACACATTACGGAAGCTCTCCTCGAGCACGCTTACCAATGTGGTGCGATCAATGTTCTTGGTCTCTTTAAACTCCTGAAAGGTCTCAAACATGCTGGGACCCTGCATTTCTTTCTTTGTTGCCATTTGATATTTTAATTTTATTTGAATGCTAATAGATATTTTGTCGATTTAACATCGTCCATAGAAAAAGTTTTATCCACATCCACCTTTACTGGGCGTTTCTTGCCCTCTGGAATCTGCTTCTCCTGAGTGGTTATGGTAAAGGTGCGTCCCTCAACGGTCTTCAGCACACCAGTCAGCTTCTTGCCGTCAGCGCAAAGCACCTCGACATTATCACCCACATGGTTCACATACTGCTGTTCTACCTTAAAAGGCTGTCCCAATCCGGCACTGCCTACCTCCAATTCATAATCGCCCAGCTCATCACCCAACTTCTCCTGAAGGAAGCGGCTCAGTGCTGCGCAGTCTTCAATCCACACCCCATCGGCATGGTCTATTTCGATGACGATACGGTCGTCATCACACATTTCAATGTCTACCAGGAAGTAGCCTGACTGACCTTGCAGCCACTCTTCCGTCAATGTCTTTAATGTCTCTTTCGTTATCATTCTAACGTTTATTTAAACAAGAATGAGAGGCCCTTGCGGGTCTCTCATTCCACTGAACGGGTGCAAAGGTACGACTTTTCCCCGAACTATGCAAATTTTTCTTTGTTTATTTTACTTTTTCTGCCTAGGTTCCAGTATTTTACGATATTCCTCTGGAGATTTCAACAGGCGCTCTGCTTCCTTCAATTGCTTGTCACCATTCAGGCTAGCCTCAATACCACCCTTCTGATAATAGTAAGCTCCAATGATATCCAGTTCTATTATCTGCTGTATCGTCTCACGATATTTGTCCAGATCAGTAGCCACATCGTGTTTCAGTTTCTTTTCCAGCACATCAAAAGCTTCCTTGGCATCCTCATAGTAACCCTCGAACTTGGCTGTCTTCACCAGTTCATCAAACTGTTTCTTAGACACTGGATCATAAGAGAATCCGCTGTCTATCACACGCTGACGGAATGCTTGCCAATCCTGATCCGTCAAGTGAAACTTCTGGGCATCAGCTATCGTGGAATGACGATTGATATAATCTACCACGTAATCGAACAGCACCTCAGTAGAATCCAAACCTCCTGCTGAGAGGTAGTAAGCGATGTTTGACATCGTGTCGTTCTTTAGCTCCACATCAGGCTTGATGCCACCACCATCACGCACCTCTCTACCTCCACGGGTATAGAAGACATTAGTCAGCGAGTCAGCAATGCGCTCCTTACCGTCACGCTTGTAGTTCACCGCCTGGATACAACGGCCTGAGGGGATATAATAATGAGAGGTGGTCAACTTCACGTTAGCATTATAGGGAAGGTCGAGTGGCACCTGAACCAAACCTTTTCCATACGTACGCGTACCTAATATAATTGCTCTATCCAAATCCTGCAAAGCCCCACTGGTAATCTCTGAGGCCGAAGCCGTCTCGCCGTTGACAAGCACCACGATGGGCATCACAGTGTCAACGGGTTCCAAACGCGTCTTATACACACGATTAGCCTGTCGCACCTTACCACGATTTTCTACCACCGTCTGCTCCTGAGGCACCCAGATATTCACAATGTCCACTGCCTCCATCTCTGAACCGCCACCATTGCTGCGAAGGTCAAACACCAAGCCTTTGGCACCCTGCTGCTTCAGTTCTACGAAAGCACGGCGTACACTCTTGGCACATCCCTCAGTGAACTGATTCAAATTGATATAGCCAATAGAATCAGGACGCATACCGTAGTAAGGCAACTCAGGCAATTTGATGTTCCTACGCGTAATCTTGAACTTCATCTCCTTGCCTGTAGACGGGCGCTTGATCTTCAATGAAAAAGTCGTGCCGGCATCACCACGCAGACGCGAACTGACATACGACACCTCTTTATCAGTCATCACCGAGTCGTCTATCGACAATATGATATCACCCTTTTTCAGTCCCACCTCAGCGGCAGGCATACCCTCATAGGGCTCGTCTATCACCACATGCTTCAGCTTCGTATGGTATTTCACCAGCGCACCGATACCCGCATACTTACCCGTCAGCATCATCTTCAAGTTCTTCGTCTCCTCTTCCGGATAATATACGGTATAGGGGTCCAATGAACGCAGCATACCGTTGATAGCGGCCGTCATCGTCTGCTTAGGATTCAGCGTATCCACATAAAAAAGGTCTAGGTTGCTGTACAAAGCATTGAAGATATCCAGATTTTTACCTACCTCCAACTGATGGTTCTCCTGTCCCTGAGCCGTCAGCGGCAACATCGTCAGGACAATCACTAGCAATCTTATGTATCTTTTCATATCCATTCTTTTCTTTTTCTGATGGCAAAGTTAGCGTATTCTCTTCAAATAGCCCTCGTTTTTATCCACTTTTTATAAAAAAATTACCTTTCTCGCATTTTTTTTGCCAAAAAGTTTGCAAGATTCAGAAAAACATCTTACCTTTGCACCCGCAATCGAGAAATCGAACGCATCTGCTTCAGTAGCTCAGTTGGTTAGAGCACCTGACTGTTAATCAGGGGGTCGTTGGTTCAAGCCCATCCTGAAGCGCAAAAGTCCAAGAGAGATCTTGGACTTTTTTGTTTTTGACACCGAGCGGTGAAAGCAACAGAGACGAGTGCAATCCCATCCTGAAACAAAAAAATCCCGAGATAATCTCTCGGGATCTTCTTGTTTTTACAATGGATAATCCTCGAAGGCGTAGAGCACGGTGCTCAGATAGCGCTCACCAGTATCGGGCAACAGCACGACAATCTTCTTGCCCTTATTCTCAGGACGCTTGGCCACCTCGATGGCAGCATAAAGGGCTGCACCAGCAGAAATACCTACTAACAGACCTTCCGACTGAGCAATCTCACGACCAGTGCGGATGGCTGCATCGTTCTCTACGTCGAATACCTCGTCAATGACATCAGCATCATAGGTCTTAGGAATAAAGCCAGCACCGATACCCTGAATCTTGTGAGGACCGCTCTGACCGCCGTTCAATACGGGGCTCGACTTTGGCTCTACAGCAATAATCTTGACGTTAGGATTCTGCTCCTTCAGATACTTACCTGTACCTGAGATAGTACCACCAGTACCAACACCACCAATGAAGATGTCAACCTTTCCGTCAGTATCGCGCCAGATCTCAGGACCTGTGGTAGCGTAGTGCTTTGCGGGGTTAGCGGTGTTCTCAAACTGCTGCAGGATAACAGCTCCAGGAATAGAGTCACGAAGTTCCTCGGCGGCGCGGATGGCACCTGGCATACCGTCTTTTCCAGAGGTGAGACGAACCTCGGCACCATAGGCCTTCACAAGGTTACGACGCTCAACGCTCATGGTTTCGGGCATTGTAAGGATAAGATGGTAGCCCTTAACGGCTGATACCAGTGCCAGTCCTACGCCCGTGTTTCCGCTTGTTGGCTCGATGATGGTGGCACCTGGCTTCAAGACGCCTTTCGCTTCAGCATCTTCAATCATAGCCAGCGCGATACGATCCTTCACGCTACCGCCGGGGTTAAAGAACTCTACTTTGGCAATGACAGGAGTCTCAAGACCCTTTGCCTGTGAATACTTGTTGAGCTCCAAAAGCGGGGTGTTGCCGACGAGCTCGGTCAGCTGTTTTGCAATCTTACTCATAATCTTATCCTTTCTATAATTTAATATATAATGTTTAATGTTTAATTTCTGAGTGCAAAGTTACGGTGTTTTTTCTATTCCACCAATACCATTGCCGTGTCATTTCATATACCAAATGTTTGGTATATTGGCATTTTTTCGCTTTTTTCGGCTATTTTTGAGGGGCTTTACCCCACTTATTCGTAACTTTGCACCACCAAATAAAGGAAAAGGATGAGTATACAAGTGACATATCGATGGACAAGCAGACTGTCAATGCGTATCGTGAAGAATGGCGATATACACGTATCAGCACCTATTGGGATGTCAAAGAAGCTAATAGAGGCCTTCATCGAGGATCATCGAGACTGGATAGAGGCGACAAGAAAGAATACCTTAGAGCGGCAACAGCGGCGAACCGACTTCTACAATCAGTTGCCATTGACCACAAGGGCTCAAACAAATGAAGCACTGAAACGACTCAAGGCATTGATAGAACCGATGGTGGAACGTCATGCGAAGGCGATGGACGTAAGCCCGTCCAACATCCGCTATAGAAAGATGATTTCCCGTTGGGGCATGTGCAACGTCAAAGACCGCAGCATCTGCTTCTCAACATACTTACTACTATTACCCGAATGGTGCATAGAACATGTGGTTGTCCATGAATTATGTCATCTTTTAGAACCCAGTCATAACGCCCGTTTCCATGCGCTCATGGATAAATATTTTCCCCAATGGAAGGAGGCGCGCAAGGAAACAAGACGATTAACTGTTTATACAAAATGAGCTTTCGTTTGTCAATATTGGAACTTTTCTTTGTCGTTTCAAAAAAAAAGTGTTCCTTTGCAGCCGTAAATTCAAAGCATGAAGCCGATATTGACGATAACAGGTAGTGACTCGACAGCAGGTTCGGGTGTGCAGGCGGACATCAAGACGATATCCGAACTGGGTGGCTATGCCATGTCGGCCATTACCAGCATCACCGTACAGACCACGTTGGGTATTCAGCAGTTCTACGACGTGCCAGCTACCATCGTGGCAGGACAGATTGACGCCGTGATGAACGATTTCGAGCCCGAGGTGGTGAAGATTGGTCTGATACGTCGCGAGGACACGCTCGATGTTGTTATCAAGGCGCTACAGAAATATCGTCCGCGCCACGTGATTCTCGATACCGTGGTGCTGTCGTCAAGGGGTGATACGCTGATTTCTCGCGAGATGCAGGACGCCATCCTCCATCGTCTGCTGCCGCTTTGCACGCTGATCGTCAAGAAGGACGACGGTTCGATGCACGGCCTCTCCAATCGCTATGCCAGTGCTGTGGCGGTATTCCTCAGTCAGGGATTTTCTCCTGATGAGGCTGAGAGCAAAGCCAAGGCGTATATCAGCACCCAGGTGGTGAAGACTAGTGACCTTCAGGGACGCAGTAGCGAGCTCTACAACGACCTGCTGGATGCCATCATGGAGCATCATCGCGAGGCAAGCGACGTGCGCTTTTATGCCGACCTGCTCAATGTTAGCAGTCGCTACTTGGCACAGGTCACGCGCCGCATCTCCGGCAAATCGCCCAAGGCTATTATTGATGATTATCTGATTCACGAAATAGAGTTGCAACTTAAATCGACGGATAACACTGTGCAGGAGATTGCTTACCGGTTCGGCTTCTCCTCGCAGGCACATTTCACAAAATTCTTTAAGAAACTCAAAGGCGTCAGTCCTACGGAGTTTAGAAAAGGGTAAAAGGTAAAAAGTAAAAAAATGGCAAACGAAAGACAAGCTTTAAACCGCCAGTTGGCTCAGATGCTGAAGGGTGGTGTTATAATGGACGTGACTACTCCCGAACAGGCTCGCATCGCCGAAGAGGCTGGTGCATGCGCCGTAATGGCCCTCGAACGTATCCCTGCCGACATCCGTGCAGCAGGCGGTGTGAGTCGTATGAGCGACCCAAAGATGATTCGTGGTATTCAGGAGGCCGTCAGCATTCCCGTGATGGCAAAATGCCGCATCGGTCATATCGCCGAGGCGCAGATTCTGCAGGCCATCGAGATCGACTATATCGATGAGAGCGAGGTGCTCTCTCCAGCCGATAACATCTATCATATCGACAAGACGAAATTCGACGTACCCTTCGTGTGTGGTGCCAAGAACCTTGGCGAGGCACTTCGCCGTATTGCCGAGGGTGCCACGATGATTCGTACCAAGGGCGAGCCGGGTACAGGCGATGTGGTGCAGGCCGTGAGTCACATGCGACTGATGCAGAGCGAGATTCGCCGGCTGGTCAGCATGAGCGAAGACGAGCTCTTCGAGGCTGCCAAGCAGTTGCAGGCACCTTACGAACTAGTGAAGTTTGTGCATGAGAACGGTAAGCTGCCTGTGGTCAACTTCGCCGCCGGTGGTGTGGCTACGCCTGCCGATGCTGCGCTGATGATGCAACTGGGTGCCGAGGGCGTCTTCGTGGGTAGTGGCATCTTCAAGAGTGGCAACCCCCGCAAGCGTGCTGCCGCCATCGTGAAGGCCGTGACCAACTATCAGGATGCCAAACTCCTGGCTGAACTCTCTGAGGATCTGGGCGAAGCGATGGTAGGTATCAACGAACACGAAATTGAACTGCTGATGGCAGAGAGAGGAAAGTAACAATGAGAATAGCTGTTCTAGCATTACAGGGAGCATTTGCCGAACACGAGCAGATGCTCCACCGTTTAGGCGTAGAGACTTTCGAGGTGCGCCAGTTGGCCGATTGGAATCAGCCGAAGGAGGGTCTTATCATCCCTGGTGGCGAATCTACCACGCAAGGCAAACTCCTGCGCGACTTAGGTCTCTTCGAGCCTATCCGTCAGGCCATCATCGACGGACTTCCCGTCTTTGGCACCTGCGCTGGCCTGATACTCCTATCGCCCCTGCACTTGGGCACGATGGACATCGACGTGCAGCGCAATGCCTACGGACGCCAGTTGGGCAGCTTTCACACGCAGGCACCAGTAAAGGGCATCGGCGAAGACATTCCCATGACCTTCATCCGTGCCCCTTATATCAACAAAGTCCTATCGCCCAAGGTGGAAGTCCTTGCCGAGGTCGATGGCCACATTGTAGCCGCCCGACAAGGTAACCTACTCGTCACCGCCTTTCATCCGGAACTCGACGATGACACCCGCATCCACGAGTTATTCCTGTCTTTTAGTCGTTCTTAACGGCCTTAGGCGTCCAGTTCTTAAAGAAGCGCAACACCTTCTCTTGGTTATAGCCTTTGCCTTCGCAAGTGCCTGGTCAATCTGCTCCAGCGGGTTGATCTCTTCGTTATACACCTTTTTCAGCCCCGTCTGGGCGTTGGCTGCGATAGCCATCATGACTATCAGCAGCGTCGTCAACACCTTTCTCATACGGCTTCTGCAACGACTTCTATTTCCACCAAAGCGCCTTTTGGAAGGGTCTTCACGGCTACGGCAGAGCGAGCGGGATAAGGCTCTGAGAAGAACTCGGCATATACGGCGTTCATGTCGGCAAAGTCGTTCATGTCAGCCATGAATACGGTGGTCTTCACCACGTTCTTCAGGCTGAGGCCTGCCTCTTCCAGAATAGCCTTCACGTTGGTGAGCGACTGGCGTGTCTGTTCCTTGATGCCGCCCTCGGCGAAAGCGCCTGTGGCAGGGTCGATGGGAATCTGACCAGAGGTATAGACGAGGTTTCCTACTTGAATGGCCTGACTGTAAGGTCCGATGGCAGCGGGTGCTTTCTTTGTGCTGATTACTTTCATAGAGCTTGATAAATAGTTTCTGCGTGCAAAGGTAATACTTTTCTTCTATTTATTGTCACTTTGAGGCAATAAATCGTGGTTGGTCATCGCACAAACGCAGGAGTCGGACCATACGTTTTCAGCGGTTTCCACCATGTCGATGATGGTGTAGATGGGCAGGATGATGCCCAGGATGGCGACGGGTGCTCCAATGCCCGACATCAGCGAGAGCGTCAGGAAGAAACAACCCATAGGGACGCCTGCATTGCCGATGGCCGAGATGACGGAGATGAGGAGCCACAAGAGGATGGTGCCAAGGGTAAGTGGCATACCACCGTTCTGCATCACGAAGAGCGAGGTGACGAGGATAAAGGCAGCGCAACCGTTCATATTAATCGTGGTGCAGATGGGCAACACGAAGCGGGCGATGTCTTTGCGGACTCCCAAGCGATTCTCGGCTGATTCCATCGTGACGGGGAGCGTTGCGGCACTACTCTTCGTGAAGAGCGCCATCAGCACAGCGGGCATCATCTTGCCTAAAACATGGATAGGATTCAAGCCGCGAGCAATCAGGAATAATGGCAGGACAACGAAGAACTGAATCACGTTGCCACCCAGCACCACGAGCACGTATTTGCCTATCGAATCGGCGACGACACCTGCAGAGACCTGTGCCGAGAGTTGGGCCGAGAAAGCCACGATGCCGAGGGGAAGTGTCCAGATGAGGCCGCGAATCAATAGGAAGAGTAAATCCTGCAAGCCCAAAAGTCCTTTCACTACAACAGCCTTGCTTTCAGCGAGCCTCGTCACATCTCGGCCATCCAAGCAAGCTTGGCGGCTCTCGCTGCTCCTCGCCTTGTTCTCACTTTCAGGCAGTTTCGAGAGGCCGATGCCAATGGCAAAAGCCAATAGCAATAGCGAGAGAACATTACCCTCAAGGAAGGGCTTTACGATGTTGTTGGGAATGACATTCAAAATATGATCATAAAACGATGTTTGAGGGCTGATGTCTGAGGGCTGAGTATTGCTGATGGCTTCAGCAGGAAGATTACCTGGGGCTACTACCACATAGAGCAATGCTCCCACAGCAGCAGCGGCAAAGGTTGTCAGCAGGGTATAAATCAATGTATGCCCAAAGATGCGCCCAGATCCTTTCGAGCCGAAAGTGGCAAAGGTGGTGATGACTGCCAGCACGATGGTTGGCACCGCTAGCAACTGGAACAGTCGGGTATAAACCGTCGCCACGAAGTTCATCACATCGTCGA
>CAZIKA010000029.1:0-21533 GCA_964539705.1 uncultured Prevotella sp.
GCCTCTATCACGATGTACCCCTGGCTCATCGGTGGCACGCTGGCTATCGGCGGCAACTCTACGGCTCCCACCAACCTGAAGTCATATTGTGGCGGTTTCGTCAACATGGTGTTTATGGTCAGTTCGATGCTGAGTGGTGCCTGCGCTACACCTGAGTTCCTGATGTATATGAACTACTTCATCGGTAAGGAGTTCGGTCTGGATTACTGGAAGCGTGCCGACGAGGTGGTAGACCTCTCGATGAAGCATCGCACGCTCGACAAGGTCATCACCGACTACTTCGAGCAGATTGTATATTCGCTGAACCAGCCCACGGGTGCCCGCAACTATCAGGCTGTGTTCTGGAACGTGGCTTATTACGACAAGTACTACTTCAAGAGCATCTTCGGTGAGTTCTACTTCCCCGATGGTTCTCAGCCCGACTGGGACGGTCTCTCTTGGTTGCAGAAGCGCTTCATGAAGTGGTTCAACAAAGAGCGCACCAAGACCCTGCTGACCTTCCCCGTAGAGACAATGGCCCTGCTGGTTGACGAGAACGGCGAGTGCCGCGACAAGGAGTGGGGTGAGTTTACCGCTGAGATGTACAGCGAGGGACACTCGTTCTTTACCTATATGAGCGACAATGCCGACTCGCTGAGCTCTTGCTGCCGTCTGCGCAACGAGATTACCGACAATGGCTTCAGCTATACGCTGGGTGCTGGTGGTGTGTCAACAGGTTCTAAGTCTGTGCTTACCATCAACCTGAACCGTTGCATCCAGTTTGCCGTAAACAATAAGATTGACTACTTGGAGTATCTGGGTGATGTTATCGACCTCTGCCACAAGGTGCAGACCGCTTACAACGAGAACCTGAAAGAGCTGCAGAGTCACGGTATGCTGCCCCTCTTCGATGCCGGCTATATCAATATCAACCGCCAGTACCTCACCATCGGTATCAATGGTCTGGTTGAGGCTGCCGAGTTCATGGGTCTGAAGATTACGCCTAATGATGAGTACAAGGCATTCGTTCAGGGCATCCTGGGCTTGATAGAGAAGTACAACAAGCAGTATCGCACCAAGGAGCTGATGTTCAACTGTGAGATGATTCCTGCTGAGAACGTAGGTGTGAAGCACGCTAAGTGGGACCGTGAGGACGGCTATTTCGTGCCACGCGACTGCTACAACAGCTACTTCTATGTAGTAGAGGACGATTCGCTCAGCGTTATCGACAAGTTCAAACTCCATGGTGCACCCTATATCGAGCACCTCACTGGTGGTTCTGCCCTGCACATGAATCTGGACGAGCACCTGTCGAAGGAGCAGTATCTGAAGCTGTTGAAGGTGGCTGCCAAGGAAGGATGTAACTACTTCACTTTCAATATCCCCAACACCGTGTGCAACAAGTGCGGACATATTGACAAGCGCTATCTGCACGAGTGCCCAGAGTGTCACTCTAAGGATGTGGACTACATGACCCGTATCATCGGTTACCTGAAGCGTGTGAGCAACTTCTCACAGGCCCGTCAGGAAGAAGCATCAAGGAGATATTACGCTCACGCAAAATAAACAATGCTGAAGTACGTTAATACAGGAGTTGTTTTTCAGGAGATCCCCGACGAGGTAACGCTAGCTATCAATATCAGCAACTGCCCTTGTCGGTGTCCGGGTTGCCATAGCCACTATCTGTGGGAAGACATTGGCATTCCCCTCACCACCGAAGCGCTCGATCATTTCGTTGAGCGCTTTGGTACGGACATCACCTGTTTCGCCTTTATGGGCGGTGATGCCGATCCGAAGGGGGTCAACCTGCTGGCGCAGTATCTCCACGAGACCTACCCTCAATATAAGGTAGCGTGGTATAGTGGACGTCTGCGTGTGGCACCGGAGGTCAGAAAGACCGATTTTGACTATATCAAGATAGGTCCTTACATCCGCCATCTGGGTCCGTTGAAGAGTCCAACCACCAACCAGCGTCTCTATCGTCAGAACGACGAAGGAGAGTTTGAGGATATTACCTCTCGTTTCTGGCGCAAGGTGGCACTATAACGAAAACCAAGGATATCAAAAAAAGATGCACAGGAGATTATTTCTGTGCATCTTTTTTCTGAGTACCCCGACCGAGAATCGAACTCGGAACTAAGCTTTAGGAGAGCCTTGTTATATCCATTTAACTATCAGGGCATCGCAGAATGTGGGTGCAAAGGTACGAAAAAAAGGGAGAAACGCAAAAGTTTTCTCCCTTTTTTGTATCTTATCAAATGATGCGTTAGAAGGTCAGTGTACCAAGATTACCCTTGCTATCCTTCTTTTTCTTGCTGCCAAAGGCAATGTTCATACCCATATTGAAACTGACGTTGCTGTCGAGGGGAATCATAGAAGCACCTGTCTTTCCAATCATGTGGTCCATACCAAAGAACAAGTTGACACCAGCTGGATGGAGGTTAAGAACCCAACCCATTGTGGTGCAGAAAGAGGTTGTAGCAACGTTGATACCACCGTTAATCCAACTCAGGGGAGCAATGTTGGCACTCAGACGAGCCTCACTCCACTTATACAGTCCGTCGAAGCGGTGCGTATAGAGCAGACCGGCACTCAACTTGTCGTAGAAAGGCATAGGATATTCGAGACCTAAGCGGAGGGTAGATGCCAATGAGGTGCTCTGACCACCGTTATCACCCTTGTCTTCCAAGTTGGCAAAGTCAGCCAAATCGTCCTCAATCTTATCACCACCATTCTTGAACTTTCCGTCTTCGTATTTCATGTTGAAACCGTCGAACACAAAGGGATCACCCGATGATTCTGCCACCATCGTGTTTTTCCAGCTGATGAAACCAAGGTCGGTCAATGAAGCACTGACCTTCAAGCCCTCGAGCCACTCTACAGAGCAGTCTTTGAATTCATAGACGGCACCGAGATCCAAGCCAAGACCGAATCCGCCCAGTCCGAGATTGTCAGTATCAACGCCAGTCACTTCGTTATAATACTTGCCAGGAACGGTCTTGTACTCTTTCTCCTTTGTCTTGAACTTACCGCCCTTCATATTGACTTCGGCTTTTGCTTTTCCTTCCAGAACCCACTGGTTGTCGCTGTTGAGTTTAGCGTGCATACCGTTCATCGAGAGCTCAGCGTGCGTAAGACCAAAGAGCAACTTCACCTTAGCGCCAACGCGCAGGTTATCGAAGATCTGACGAGAGTGACCCAGTCCTACTTCTGCATACGACCAAGCACTTGCTCCCATATCATCGAATGTATAATCCTTGTTGCCCATGCTCTTGGCAAAGTCGAAGAAAGAGTATGGCATAGATACTGCGAAGTGTGTACGTTCCTTTATCTCAATGGTATTGTAACCACCAAGTCCCTTGAAACCTACAGAAACGATAGGCAGATCCATATCGAAGATGAAGCTATTTCCGTCCTTATCGAATCCCTTCATGGCCTCATCATAAGAGATGTCGGGATGCAGGAAGGTTGTTGTCTTCTTTGCGCCAGGCTTTACGCCGTAGTCAGGGTTCTTGAACAATACATCACCCACGCCGAATGAGCCTTGCATTTTGATGTTGAAGTTGCCCAAGATGGGGATGCCCACATAGCCCTGGTCATTGCCAAAGGCAGGGTTCATGTCATGGCGATACTTGAAGTCCTGTGTGAAGTAAGCCGAGTTCAGGTCTTGCGCCATCATGGTTCCAGCTGTTGCCGTCAGCACTGCAGCCAGTATATATTTTCTGATATTTTTCATAATCTGTGAATTCTTTTAGGGTTTGATCATATATTCTGTTTGCACTAACGGTTTATTTCTTTTTATCAGTATCAATTGAAATTTCGCCTTTCACACCAATCTTTAGGTCTTCCAACTTAATGGTGTGATTGTTTTTATTAAGTGTCGTAGGATTAACAGAAGTAGCCTTAGCTTTGAACTTGATACCATCGAACTTGACGTCCTTCAGATTAACATTGGCATCCTTTTTCAGCGTAATAGACAATATGCTAGGAGCCGAGCCGTCCAGATTTGATTTAATCACATTTGATTTTGTCAGTGTGATACCGTTAATCTTGTTTTTATTTACGTCAACGGCCTCGGATTCAAGAACCAACTCCAACGGGCTCTTGTTGGTAATCTTACCTGTTATCACCAACTCTGCCTCTCCACGGAAGTCTATATCATTATCTTTAATGTCCTCGTAGAATCCATCCGTCTTGTCATCGTAGACAATACTTGAGCCGGCCTCAAGACTAAGAGGTGCTCCGAAAGAGTATGAAGGCTTGATCTTATACTTTGCAGAAGTATTCTTGGTTCCAAGTTTGATGGTGCCCAGATAGGTCTTGTCGGCACCAGCATTACACTTAAAGGTGATCTTATCAGGAATTTGTCTGAGCAACTCGGCAATATCCAAATCACCATCAGAACCGTCTTTAACAATTACTGTTGCACCAGCAGGAGCACCCTCAGCTTTACGGCAGATGTAGATAGTTGTCTTTGTCTTTTCAGAAATATCACCCTTATGTGGGGTAGTCTTGATGTTACTGAGGGTCATCGTCTTCTTTTCCGTTGGCTTGCCTTTCTTCTCATAATAAGCTGTCAGCGTTGCATTCAAAATACCAATGGCATCAATATTACTCTCAACAGACAATGTGATATTGGGATTGCTTAGGGTCAGATTGACATCACCCTTTTCATCATCGTCTTTTAGGAAGTCAGGCACATCGTCACCTATCTCGATGTCACCAATATCGTCCAGTTCAATTGTAGGGTTAAAATATCCTGTAGCCTCAGTCAATGTAATGTCTTCATCAAATATTACTTTTGCAGACATGGTGTATTTCTTTGCCATTAATGCAGCTACTGCAATAGGATCTTCAAGGTCGGGGGTATTCAAATCTGCTGATTTAATCGACATGTCCATAAATACCGTACCATTCATTGAAATCTCTGTAGGACTAACCACAACATAGTCACCAGAAGCGGGCTTGCTTGTCTTAAAGTCCTTGATACCATTTAGTTTCAAATAAAAACTGAGGTCTGCGCTCGTCTCAATGTCTGTCAACGAGAGCTTGTTGCCTGATATAGAAATACCATTGAGAGAGGTATTGTCAAGCTCCAGTTCTAAGTAAGAAGGGAATTCCAAGGCCAGACTTACCTTCTTTGTAAAATCCTTAACGGATCCGAATTTTAACTCCAATTTAATTTTTGACGAAACAGATGCATGTGTCAGGCTTTCTACCTCCTTGATAACCTCGTCGTTTGAGAAATTAAATGCATTAATTTTCTGCTTATCAACTGTAATGACTTCTGGTAGAGCCCTTCTGCTGGAACGGGCAGAAGAGGTAGAAGGCGTAAATTCGAAGTCAAACGACTGTGTAACAGGATTAGAGAACTTAACAGGATCCACGTTAACGTCAGTTTCCTGTACATCATCACCTTCTTTGAAGAACTCATAGTCACCATTTGCTGTCGTACGGATACAGTCACCTTCTTTCAAGTCGAGCACATCACCCAGTTGGATGTCCTCAGACTTACCCAGGGGTACAGTAAAATTGTTGAGTTTTACACCAATGGTTGTGTCAACATTGTCAATGTCAATGTTTTCATCAGAGGAGCAGCTTGTCAAAGCGATGCTTCCTGCTATGAAAAATGCCGATAGCACTCCAAAGTAATAGATTCCTTTTTTCATCTTATTTGGTTTTAGTTACAATATTTTATATTTTGTCCCTGCAAATTTAAGGTTTTTAATTTAAATGGCAAAGAAATTAGCTGAAAAATCTCCATTTCTATTAAATAATTCCCTTATCTGTCTTTTTTTTACTCCTTTTGTGGTAATTTTGCACGCTGAAATAAGAACAAGAAGAAAGCATTATGGAATCAAAACTGGTTATTTACAATACGCTGACGCGTCAGAAAGAGCGCTTCGAACCTCTTCACGCACCTAACGTGGGTATGTATGTCTGCGGTCCTACGGTTTATGGCGATCCCCATCTGGGACATGCCCGTCCTGCTATCACCTTCGACTTGGTGTTCCGCTATCTGAAGCACTTAGGATATAAGGTACGCTATGTGCGCAATATCACCGATGTAGGTCACCTGGAGCATGATGCCGACGAGGGCGAAGACAAGATTGCCAAAAAGGCGCGTCTGGAGCAGTTGGAACCTATGGAGATTGCACAGTACTATACCAATCGCTACCATCAGTATATGGATGCGCTGAATGTGCTCCGTCCCTCTATCGAGCCTCATGCCACGGGTCATATCATCGAGCAGCAGCAGTTGGTGCAGCAGATTCTGGATAACGGCTTTGCTTACGAGAGCAACGGTTCCATCTATTTCGACATCGAGGCATATAATAAGAAGTATAAATACGGAATCCTCTCCGGTCGCTCTCTTGAGAATATCAAGGATGCCTCTCGTGAAAATCTCGATGGGGTAGGCGAGAAGCATAATCAGGCCGACTTTGCCCTGTGGAAGAAGGCACAGCCTGAGCATATCATGCGCTGGCCCTCACCTTGGAGCGACGGATTCCCTGGCTGGCACTGTGAGTGCACGGCAATGGGACGTAAATATCTGGGCGAGGAGTTTGATATTCACGGAGGTGGTATGGACCTCATCTTCCCCCACCACGAGTGTGAGATAGCACAGGCTCAGGCCTCTATGGGTCATCCCGCTGTGAAATATTGGATGCACAACAATATGCTGACTATCAACGGACAGAAGATGGGTAAGTCGTACAACAACTTCATCACGCTGGAGCAGTTCTTCACAGGCAATCATCCCCTGCTTGAGAAGGCCTACTCACCCATGACCATCCGCTTCTTCGTGCTTTCTGCTCATTATCGTGGTACTGTGGACTTCTCTAACGAAGCCCTGCAGGCAGCCGAGAAGGGTTACGAGAAACTGATGAATGCCATCAATGACTTGGAGCGTGTGCAGGTTAGCGACAAGTGCGATGCTGAGACAGAGACGGTTGTAAAAACCTTGCGTCAGAAGTGTTACGATGCGATGAACGACGACCTTGCTACGCCTTTGGTGCTGAGCAACCTCTTCGAGGCATGTACCGTAGTCAACAAGCTCGTTGATCATAAGGCTACCATCTGTGCCGACTGTCTGAAGGAGCTTAAGGAGGTGATGAATCTCTTTGCTTTCGACATCCTGGGTCTTAAGGAGCAAGGAGCAAGTGGAAAGGGACAAGAGGATAGAGAAGCTGCTTTCGGCAAAGTAGTAGATATGGTTCTCGACCTGCGTGCTAAGGCAAAGGCCAACAAGGACTGGGCTACCTCGGATCAGATTCGCGATGCCCTTGCCGCTGCCGGTTTCGAGGTGAAGGATACGAAAGACGGCGTTACTTGGAAATTGAACAAGTAACCTAC
Source organism: uncultured Prevotella sp. (assembly GCA_964539705.1). Taxonomy (GTDB): domain Bacteria; phylum Bacteroidota; class Bacteroidia; order Bacteroidales; family Bacteroidaceae; genus Prevotella. The sequence continues at coordinate 7,336 of CAZIKA010000029.1, forward strand.
CATTTCCCATAATGTCTTACCCTGAAAAACGTTGAACCAAAAGAAACAACGTTTTTTCAGGGTAAGTCTTTTCTTATGCTTATAATGTTTAATCTTGGTTTATTTTTCTTATCTGTAAGAATTCTTAATATTCTTTTTCCCATTTTTCCAATATATTGTGCTACATTTGCAGGCAAATGATAGCCTAAATGTGTAAACCTCTTTATATTGTGCTTTTGCTGCTTTGTTGCACAGAACTGTTGGCTCAACGTCGGCTTGTGGTAGTTGATGTCGAGACGTTGGAGCCTGTAGCTGAAGCTAATGTGGTGGGCAGATATGGCACCTACACCACCGACTCTTTGGGGCAGGTCAGTATTCCTGAGAGTAGTTATACCCTTACCTTTTCGCATGTGAATTATGACGGGCGCATCATCAACCTGAATGAAGTTCGTGATACCATATTCCTTATTTCCAAGTTCCTGAACTTGAAAGAGGTTGTGGTCTTTGGCGTGAACAAGTCAAAGCGTCCAGACCTCACTGCATTGAACAATAGCCTGAAACTTGACCCCAAAGAGGCTCAACTACTTGGAGCCAATCCCTCTACAGCCGCATCATTTGACCTTGGCAAGGCCCTCACTTTCTTTTTGCCCAAGAAATGGCGTCCTGGCTATAAGAAGGCTCAGCGCAGAGAGCGACTCAAGAAAATCCTTGAGGAATATTGAAAATAATGCACTTCGTTTTCGAGCTGCCTGCTCCTCACCTTCGAGCTGCCAGTTCCTCGCCTTCGAACTGCCAGTTCGTCCCCGTCGAGCTGCCTGCTCCTCAATTCATGTCTTCTGAAGGTTCAGAAAGGAGCAAATAAAAGCAAAAAAAAGGAATAAGCAATTGATATTGAGGAAAATATTCGTACCTTTGCACCATGAATTTGAAAGATTTTGAAATCATGGCTCCTGTGGGGAGCCGTGACTCGTTGGCAGCAGCCCTGAAAGCAGGGGCTGACAGCGTGTATTTTGGTGTGGAGCAACTGAATATGCGTTCACACTCAGCAAACCACTTTACGATTGACGATTTGCGCGAGATTGCAGCTACCTGCAACGAGGCTGGTGTGAAGACATATCTCACAGTAAACACCATTATCTATGGTGAGGACATCGAGACGATGCATCAGATTGTGGATGCTGCCGTAGAAGCAAAGATATCTGCAGTCATTGCCTGCGATATCGCCGTGATGACCTACTGCAGAAAGGTAGGTATGGAGGTACACCTCTCTACCCAGTTGAACATCTCGAATGTAGAGGCCTTGAAGTTCTACGCCCAGTTTGCCGATGTAGTAGTACTGGCACGTGAATTGAAGATGGAGCAGGTGGCCGACATCTATCGTCAGATTGAGGAGCAGCATATCTGTGGTCCCAGCGGCGAGCAGGTGCGTATCGAGATGTTCTGTCATGGTGCACTTTGCATGGCTGTGAGTGGAAAATGCTATATGAGTCTGGATAACACCGGACGTTCAGCCAATCGTGGTGCCTGTATGCAGATCTGTCGCAGAAGCTATATCGTGACAGATCGCGAGACGGGTACTGAACTCGAGATAGACAATAAGTATATCATGAGTCCCAAGGACCTGAAGACCATCCGCTTCATCGACAAGATGATGAAAGCTGGCGTGAGGGTCTTTAAGATTGAGGGACGTGCTCGCGGGCCTGAATATGTACTCACCGTAGTGCAATGTTACAAAGAGGCCATCCAGAGTGTTCTTGACAATACCTTTACAGAGGAAAAGAAAGACGCATGGGACGAGCGACTGGCAACGGTATTCAATCGTGGTTTCTGGGATGGCTACTATCAAGGGCAGACTTTGGGCGAGTGGAACTCCAACTATGGCTCCAACGCTACGGAGCGCAAACAGTATATCGGTAAGGGAGTAAAATACTTCTCTAAGCTTGGCGTAGCTGAGTTTGCCGTTGAGGCCGGCACTTTTAGCGTAGGTGATAAGATGCTGATTACCGGTCCTACCACAGGTGCCCTCTATGTCACCGTTGACGAGATTCACGATGACACCAGTAGTGTGGAGACAGCCCAGCAAGGTACACGCGTCAGTATCAAGGTACCAGAGAAAGTGCGTCCTTCAGACAAATTATTTAAGATAATCAAGGCGTAATATCGCAATTACGTTATAACATTATAACGACAATAAGAAGATGACAATTAACGAAAGACAAAACGAGATTATAGAGGAGTTTCAGGATTTCGACGACTGGATGGATAAATACCAGTTGCTTATCGACCTAGGTAATGGTCAGGAGCCGCTTGACGAGAAATACAAGGTAGAAAGCAATCTGATTGATGGTTGTCAGAGTCGTGTGTGGCTGCAAGCCGACTACGTAGATGGTAAGATTCATTTCCAGGCCGAGAGCGATGCCCTGATTGTAAAAGGTATCGTGGCACTACTGATACGTGTGCTCAACGATTCGACTCCGCAGGAAATACTGGATGCCGACCTCTATTTCATAGAACAGATAGGATTGAAGGAACACCTGTCGCCCACCCGCAGCAATGGTCTGCTGGCGATGGTAAAGCAGATGCGTATGTATGCATTAGCCTTTAATGCCAAGAACTGATTCACCTTCGGAAACCTTCCGCAGGTAATAGTCACGGAAATCACTCCATCGATAATAGGGGGCTAAGTCGCTCGACAAGGGCAGCGTAGCCTCTTTTTCATTGAGCAGCACCTTGATAAGAGGATTACGGTCTTTAGCGTTTTTATGATAGAACACAATCTGGATATTGCCAGCCATCGGATAGACTTTGCTAGCCCACCACCCCTTCTGCTCTAAAGACTCCAAATCACCAGTCTTATAGTCATAACCATTGATACCCATCAAGCAAGCCAATGGAAGCAACACAGTTCCATGACCGAAACGCAGGGAAACGCCGTGCTGTTTATTGGCAATGACACTATCCGCCTCATCAATGATTTTCTGCAACAGGCAGTCCTGAATATAAGGCTGCTTAGCATCATTTAGCTCACAGAAGCCCGACTGGATATAGCTCCATGCATTTTCCACCTGCCAAAACCGATAGAGATCATCCACAGAGAAGAAATGGAGCAACGGATTGGGTAGGTAACTACGCTCCGTATTCTGTTGAGTAAGGGCTGCTTTGATCAAATAATACGCAAGCCACACCATATCAACATTCTGATGTACATATGCCGTGTCGTTGAAAAGCTGGTTTATTCTTTGCTCCATGAACCAACGACTCTTGATGAAAGCATTAAGAGCCTTTTCTGTACGGCGTGTTTCCGCACTGCTGCGTAGCGACTTATTCTGATGATTCATATACCACATGTCACTAAAGGAATTGGTCATAGTGATATGCAGCTTAGGGTAGTCCTTCACTAACTGCAACACGGCAGCACCCATAGAGAGTTCACAGCGGGTGACAATAGTACTACGTGCATCAACAAAGGCACCGGGGCTGAACACCTCTGGGAAATTCTGGGTCATACGATGAGCAATATGGCGCTGTTGTAGCTTCCCTTTGAATGAAAGGTCACCCCAACGTCCTTCTGCATCTGAAATAAACAGGCGAATCTCTCGCAAAGCCATCTGTCCTAATGCAGTCAGTTTGCCCAGCGAGTCAGCCTTTTGCAATGTCTTATACGGTTCCATATAGCCCTTCATATCGTTCAGATAGCGGGAGCCATGTCTGCCGTAGTGACTGATGTAGAAAGGTGTATACCCCTTGGGGGCTGGTGTCTGCTGAGGCAAGTCGTTCTCAGGGTAGATAGCATACTCACCCGCCGGAAAGTTGCGGTTGTTCTCAATAAAAGAGAAAGCAGACTGAGCCACAGTCGGCATGACACCCATCAGTAAAAGGGCGACAATCAATAATGGTCGTATCTGATCAGTTCTCATAAGCATCGAGTTTGCGGAGATAATACTGGCGGAAATCACTCCAGCGATAATAAGGGGCCAAATCACTAGAAAGTGGCAGCGTAGCCTCGTTCTCGTTGAGTAGAACTTTGAAAAGCGGGTCGCGGTCAGCAGGACTCTTGCGATAGAAAATGAATTGTAGATTGGAACCCATCGGGAAAATATGGTAGTTAATCCATCCTTTTGACTCCAACTGGTCAAAATCTTCCGTCACCAGCCCAAAGCCGTTGATGTCAAGCAGACAAATAAGGGGGAGCAATACCGTTTCATGGCCAAAACGGAGATGTACATTGGTTTTTGGTTGTTGGATACAGCTATCTGCTTGCTGGATAATCCTACGAAGGAGGTTAGACTGCAAGTAGGGCATCTTTCCTTCGGTAGCCATACTGTTTCCCCACCCAATATACCACCACGCGTTTCCAATCTTCCAGATACGATAGATCTCGTCCTTGGTGAAGATATCGAAGAGAGTCATCGTCTTGCCCAACTCTACATTCTGCAAGATTGCTGCAATAAGCATGAGTTGCTCAGCTAAATCGTAGCTATTGACATACTGACGTACATAGTTACTATCGTTGAACAGGGTCTGCATAAGATGCCCAAACTCGCTATTGCGGAGTTTGAAATCATCATACGGCTTCGTCGCCTTCTCAAGTTTGCGCAAGTTAAAGATTTCTTTATCCTGCAGATTGAGATAATATATATCACGATGGGTTGCATCATGCCGAATCTTCAACTCAGGATTAAGACGGGTAAGCTGCATTAAGGCATATTCCATTGACAGCACACAGCGCCCCACACCAGTACTACGTGCATCTATATAGGCAGAGTCTTGGAATACTTCAGGGAAACGCTCATACATGCGGCGGGCTATATCCTGATGTTGTTGGGCGCCCAGTGGCGTAAGATCACCCCAGTGGTTCTCTGCGTCATGACGAATGATATTTAGACGGCGCATCACGTCTTCACCAACAGCAGTCAACTTCCCCTGAATATTGGCCTTAGACAATGTCAGATAGGGGTCATTGTAAATACTTGGTTTACTATGGAAACGGGAACCATGCCTTCCATAATGGCTAATGTAGAAGGGCTTGTAGCCATGAGGAGCAGGCGTCAACTTGCGTTGCATCGGACCTGGATAGGCCATATAGTTACTGGCCGAAAGCAGGACGTTTTCCTTTATCTCGTCGTAGGCTGGCTGTGCACAAACCGAAGTGAATAACAATGAGATGACAGCCGCTAATACCCATTTTCTCATATCGTAAATCAAATATCGCATGCAAAAGTACAAAAAATTATTGAAGAACATCCGTTATTTGCAAAAAAGTTGTATCTTTGCTGAGCAAAAGCCAATGGAAGTACATCAATAACCGACAAGATATGGCTAAGAATCAGTTTTGGAACGATGACTACTGGCTGCTATTGATGCAGTTGTACCTGCGTAAACCCGTAGGTGTGAAGCCTTTGTACAATCGCGAGATGATAAATCTGAGTATGGAACTGCACATCTCACCACAGGTGCTTCATGCCAAGATGCAACAGATAGCCAGTCTGGAGACGCCACGCATAGAGCGTATTTGGCAGACATATGGTGAGAACCCACGTCGTCTAGCACGTGCCGTTAGCCTGTTGCGAGAGATGAAGGGGTTCGGTGCAGCCACTGATTTCTATCAGGGTGTAGAAATACAAGAGACCTTTGAAAAGGATTTCCGTCCATTGACAGAGGATCAACGTTTCACACCGGTGATGCTCATTATGATATTGGACCTCTATTTCCGCCTGTCTACCATCACTATGGTTGCCGAGACTCCAGAAGTTCAGGAATTGGCAAGGCTTCTGAAACTGAAATCTTCAGATATCGTGTTGGTTCTCGATATCTATCAGACATGTGATCCTTACTTGAAACGTGACATGCTGATTGACTCGGAACTATTGCTTCCTTGTCAACAGATATGGCAACGTTATGGCACTATGGAACCACATGTACTAGCTGCATATGCAGAGGAGTTGAAAGAGTACTTTAAGAGTTGAGTGTTTAGAGTTTAAGGGAAGTGGCACAGAGTCAGATACAGGAACAGAAACAAGAACAGCGGTTGCAGCAGAGTATTTCGCAGCAACAGTTGTTGTTGTCTCATCTCATCGAACTGCCCATTCAGCAGTTTGCCGAACGTATAGAGACCGAGATGCACGACAACCCAGCACTAGAATCAACAGCTGAGGATCCAGATTTTACAGAGAGTCCTGATTTTTCGGATAACACAGAGTCCTCTGAAGACTATGACACACTGCGTGAGCAAGAAGAGCGTAGCGATGCTTTGGATGCTGCTCTTGAGAGCATAGGTCGTGATGATGAGGAACTGCCTGTCTATCATGGTGGACAACCGATAACTGACGAGCACGAAGAGATGGTCTATGGACAGTCACAGTCGTTCTACGATGAACTGCTTGAACAGGTTGGGGAAATGGAACTCTCAGAGCAGGAAAGGTATGTTATGGAGTATCTTATCCGTTCACTCGATGATGACGGTTTCTTAAGATCATCACTTGAAGGTATTGCTGATGAGTTGGCGATTTATCACAATATAGAATTGTCAACGACTCAGTTGGAGGCCTTGGTAAAAAAGATGCAGACAATGGATCCTCCAGGAATCGGTGCCCGAACATTGCAAGAATGCCTGTTGCTACAGATTGACCGTAAGATAGACAACGGTGAGGGGCAACCAAGTTTACTTGCCATGATGCGTTGTGTCATTACCGATTATTTTGATGCCTTTACAAAAAAACATTGGGATAAAATACGTAGAGCCCTCATGCTTGATGAGGCTCAGACAGAAGAATTATTTCATGAATTACGTCGGCTGAATCCTAAACCGGGTGCTGCTATGGGCGAAACCATAGGGCGCTCGATGCAACAGATTACACCTGATTTCATCGTTGAGACCCAGGATGACGGCACTGTTACCTTTTCACTCAACAATGGCGATATTCCTCAGTTGCAGGTATCACAGTCATTTGCAGATTTGCTGAAGGACTATCAGAACAACAAAGAAGGACTGAGCAGACAAATGAAAGAAGCATTGCTTTATACGAAGCAGAAGGTTGATGCTGCTCAAAGTTTCATTGATGCTGTGAAGACCCGTCGGCGTACACTAACCCTAACAATGAAAGCCATCATCCAACTGCAGCATCGTTTCTTTGAGGAAGGCGATGAAGCTTTACTACGACCCATGATCCTGAAAGATGTTGCAGAGCGCGCTGGGGTAGATTTGAGTACAGTGTCGCGTGTATCTAATTCTAAATATGTGCAGACCCGATGGGGCATCTTTCCTCTGAAATATTTCTTCAGCGATGGTTATGTGACAGAGAGTGGTGAAGAACTGTCAACCCGCGAGATTAAGGTAGCTCTGCGTGATTTGATTAATGCGGAAGATAAGCATCGCCCGTTGAGCGATGATGCACTGAGCGAGGCTTTGAAGGAAAAGGGCTACCCTATAGCACGCCGTACAGTAACCAAATACAGAGAACAACTGGGTATTCCCGTAGCACGATTGAGAAAATGAGAAACGTCACGATAAACAGGGAGAAAGGCATTATCTATATGGCTAAGGTGGTGAGCATGATTTTCACGCCACTTTATCTACCGCTTGTAGGACTGATAATCCTGTTTCTCTTCAGTTATATGAACCTGCTTCCTTTGGAATATCGTCTAATGGTACTTACGTTGGTATACTTCTTTACCATCCTGCTACCTATGTTTCTAATTTATCTTTATCGCCGTATGCAGGGATGGAATCGCTTGGAAATCAGTCATAAGCATCGCCGATTGGTACCTTATATCATCAGTATCGTTTGTTATTTCACCTGTCTGTATGTGCTTGAATCACTTCATATCTATCATTTTGTATCGAGTATTGTCATTGGCGCACTGGTAGTTCAGGTTACATGTGCTATAATTAATATATGGTGGAAAATATCCACTCATACTGCTGCCATCGGCGGTGTGGCTGGTGCCTTGTTTGTTTTTGCCGATATTTTTGGCTTCAACCCCACTTGGTGGTTCTGCTTGGTATTTATCGTAGCAGGCATTTTAGGTTCTGCCCGTATGATTCTGCGTCAGCATAGCCTTTCACAGGTAATTGGCGGCTTTGGCGTAGGCCTAGTTTGTGCCAGTCTTGGCATCATTTTCCTATAAAGACTCATAAGACCCTTAAATAGAAAAAATATGAAACCAATCGTTAGCATTATCATGGGCAGTACCAGTGATCTGCCCGTTATGGAGAAAGCCTGCAAATTGCTTGATGAAATGCAGGTTCCGTTTGAAGTCAATGCCCTCTCTGCTCATCGTACCCCCGATGCTGTAGAAGAGTTTGCACGTACAGCCAAAGATCGCGGACTGAAAGTTATCATCGCTGGTGCCGGCATGGCTGCTGCCCTGCCAGGTGTCATCGCAGCTTCTACGACTCTACCCGTCATTGGGGTACCTATTAAGGGTATGCTTGATGGATTGGACGCTATGCTATCTATCATTCAGATGCCCCCAGGAATCCCTGTAGCCACCGTGGGGGTGAATGGTGCCCAGAATGCTGCTATCTTAGCTGTTGAAATGCTAGCATTGAGTGATGAGGCTCTGGCTCAGCGTCTGAGCGCCTACAAGAGTGGCCTGAAGAGCAAGATTGAAAAAGCCAACAAGGATTTAGCTGAGGTGAAATATGAGTACAAGACGAATTAGTAGCGTGGCCCATGTAGGCAACATAGCCATTGGTGGTGATAATCCCATCCGCATCCAATCGATGGCCACCACCGATACGAATGATACAGAAGGTTCTGTAGCTCAGGCCAAGCGTATTATTGATGCCGGTGGCGAACTGGTACGTTTTACAACTCAGGGGATTCGCGAGGCAGAGAATATGAAGAATATTTCTGCCCGATTGAAGGCCGACGGCTACAACACACCTTTGGTGGCTGACGTACACTTTACTGCTCATACCGCTGATGTAGCAGCACAGTACTGCGAGAAGGTACGTATCAACCCGGGCAACTATGTGGATCCAGGCCGCACCTTCAAGCATCTGGAATATACCGACGAAGAGTATGCTGCCGAGCTCGAAAAGATTGAGAAGAAGCTCGTGCCCTTCATCAATATCTGTAAGGAGCACCACACGGCTGTGCGTATCGGTGTGAACCATGGTTCGCTTTCTGATCGTATTATGAGCCGATATGGTGATACGCCTGAAGGTATTGTAGAGAGTTGCATGGAGTTCCTGCGCATCTTCCGTCGCGAGCAGTTCAATGATGTGGTTATTTCTATCAAGGCATCCAATACAGTGGTGATGGTCACCACTGTTCGCCTGCTGGTGAAGACGATGGACAAGGAGGATATGCACTATCCCTTGCACCTTGGTGTCACAGAGGCTGGCGAAGGCGAAGACGGTCGCATCAAGAGTGCCGTGGGTATCGGAGCCCTGTTGACCGAAGGAATTGGTGATACCATTCGTGTATCGCTTTCTGAGGAACCTGAGTGTGAGATTCCCGTGGCTCGTAAACTGGTGGACCTCATCCCTGAGTGCACCCGCTTGCGTGAAGAGGCCGAGGCATCTATTAAAGATGATACTATCACCCTAACCCTTGATGCCCCTGATTGGGAGACCCTGCAACTCAAAGCCTCAATGGCTGTAGGAGCTCTGCTTATTGATAGAAAAGCCACAAAGTTAGTGATAACGAATAAGACTAGTATGACTAGTGAAACTAGTTTAACTAGCCTTGCAGATAGCATCCTTCAGGCTGCCCGTATCAAATTTACCAAGACAGAATACATTTCTTGTCCGGGTTGCGGTCGTACGCTCTATAATCTGCAGGAGACCATTGCTAAGATTAAGGCTGCCACCAAGGATCTTGTTGGTTTGAAAATAGGCATCATGGGCTGTATTGTGAATGGTCCTGGCGAGATGGCCGATGCCGACTATGGCTATGTAGGAGCTGGTCGGGGCAAGATATCACTCTATCGTGCCAAGGAATGCGTGGAGAAAAACATTCCTGAAGCCGAGGCAGTAGACCATTTGCTGGCGCTGATAAAGAACGACAGAGGATAAACAAAAGTGAGGACTTCAACCAGTCCTCGCTTTTGGTTTATTTCATAAGAATCTCACTTAATTCTTTCATACCCTCACTAGCTCCCTTTTGAATTTGCTTCACGCCAGAACCGGCACTAATGGGGTTGGGGTCGATAAGGTAGATAGGCACGCCAGGGCGTACATAGTGCAGAAGTCCTGCAGCGGGATAGACATTCAGACTGGTGCCTATCACGATGAAGATGTCTGCCGTCTGAGCCTCTTCGGCAGCAACGGAAATCAAAGGGACAGCTTCGCCAAAGAACACGATGAAGGGGCGTAAGAGTGAACCGTCACCAGCCTTGGTTCCTGGAGCTATCTCACAATTGTCAGGTGTCAGCGTCTGTTGGAAATATGGATTGTCCACATCACGACTGGAACACACTTTCATCAGTTCGCCGTGGAGATGAATCACCTTTGAAGAGCCTGCCTGTTCATGGAGGTTATCCACATTCTGTGTTACCACCGTGACATCATATTTCTTCTCTAACGCAGCCACTAACTTATGACCCTCGTTAGGTTTCACCCCCCAGCACTTCTTGCGCAACATATTATAGAAATTAGTCACTAGCGTAGGGTCGGCCTCCCATCCCTCGTGGGTAGCCACCTTCTGCACGGGATATTCCTCCCATAGTCCGTCAGCATCACGGAAAGTTCGTAGTCCACTCTCCACTGACATGCCCGCACCTGTCAAAACAACGATTTTCTTCTTCATAACACTCACAGTTTTTGTGGTTCTGAATGCAAAGATATATAATAAATCATAAAGTGATTCTTTTTTATGAAGAAAAATTGTAACTTTGCGACTGAAAACCAACATACTAATTATGGAACTCATAAAACAACAGCATTTCGAGGGCGAGCGACCATTGTTTGAGAAACATCACGTGCGTTTGGAGCAGGTGACGATAGGTGACGGTGAGAGTGCCATCAAGGAATGCTCTGACATAGAGACCGAGGATTGCCACTTCTGGGGCAAGTATCCTTTCTGGCATGTGCATGGTTTTAAGATCAGTCGTTGTCAGTTTGATGCTGGTGCCCGTTCGGCCCTGTGGTATAGCGACCATCTGGAGATGAGCGACACGCAGATTGATGCCCCTAAGATGTTTCGTGAGATGCACGACATCAAACTGGAAAACGTCATCATCAATGATGCGGATGAGACATTCTGGCGATGTCAGAATATCGAAGCCCACAACTTGACCCTCCACGAGGGTACCTATCCCTTTATGTTCTGCGACAACGTGAGAATAGACGGTTTGAAGAGCGACTCGAAATATGTGTTTCAATACTGCAAGAATGTGGAACTTCGGAATGCTAACATCGTGACCAAGGACTCGTTCTGGGAGTGCGAGAATGTAACTATTTATGACTCTGTACTCGATGGGGAATATTTGGCTTGGCATTCCAAGAATGTGCGTTTGGTAAACTGCCACCTGTCTGGTGAGCAGCTGCTGTGCTATGCGGAGAACCTGGTACTTGAGAACTGCACCTTCGATGCTGCCTGCGACCGCGTGTTCGAATATAGTGATGTGCAGGCTGATATTCGCGGCCACATTGAGAATATTAAGAATCCCTCAAGCGGTCACATTGTGGCTGATTCAATAGGCTCTGTTACTATTGATGAGAACGTAAAGGCACCGAATAACTGTGTGATAGAAGCCCAATCCCAACCCCTCCCCAAGGGAGGGGAGTGTATAGACCACTTTTGATTATGAACAAGTTCAATTTTGATGAGATAATACAGCGTCGTGGTACAGGCTGCGTAAAATGGGATGCGGAAGCCCCCCGCCAATCGGGGGGCTGGCTTCCGCCAGAGGGAATAATTCCCCTTTGGGTGGCCGATATGGATTTCAAGGCAGCACCAGCCATTCAAGAAGCTATCCGCAGACGGGCGGAGCATGGGGTCTTTGGCTATACCTTAGTAGAAGAGTCCTATTACGAGGCCATCATCTCGTGGTTCCAGCATCGTCACAACTGGATTATCCATCATGAGGAGATCCTCTATACCACAGGCGTAGTGCCAGCCATCTCGGTGGCCCTCAAGGCTTTGACGATGCCTGGGGAAAAGGTGCTCATACTATCGCCCGATTATAATTGTTTCTTCTCCTCTATCCGCAACAATGGCTGCGAAGTGTTAGAGAGTGTGTTGCGGTTTACCCGCAACAACCGCTTCGAGGTGGACTTTGAAGATTTTGAGGCGAAATGTGCCGACGAGAAGACCACCGTTTTCTTGCTTTGTAATCCTCACAACCCCACGGGACGCGTATGGACGAAGGAAGAACTGGAGCGCATGAATGATATTTGCCTAAAACATCATGTAAAAGTGGTGAGCGACGAGATCCATTGCGAGCTTATCATGCCAGGTCATCGGTTCCAGCCCTTTGCTGCCGTGAGTGAGGCTTGCCGCCAGAATGGCATCATCCTGAACTCGCCCTCGAAATCATTTAATATTGCAGGCCTTCAGATTGCTAATATTATCTGCGCACAAAAAGAATGGCGCCGTCGCGTCGATCGGGCCATCAATATCAACGAGGTGTGCGATGTTAATCCTTTCGGCCCCGTGGCCCTAATGGCAGCCTATAACGAGAGCGAGGAGTGGATTGACGAGTTGAACCAGTATCTGTGGAACAACTATCAGTTACTGTGTGATTTCGTTACAAAATACCTTCCTCAATGGAAGGTTATGCCTTTAGAAGGAACCTATCTGCCTTGGATAGATATCACGGCTACGGGAATGCCGTCTCAAGTGTATGCCGACTATTTGCTGCGAGAGGCTAAGGTGTGGGTGAATCTTGGAACGATGTATGGCCCACAGAGTGGTGAGGGATATATCCGTCTGAATATAGCCTGTCCCAAACCGTTGTTAATGGAAGCGTTGAAAAGAATAAGTGGAATAAGATAATGAAGATTGATAGGGAAAAGCGGATAAGACGGGCAGAGGAACTGTTTATGCAAGGTTTCAACTGCTCACAAGCTGTAGTAGCAGCCTTTGCTGATATTTATGGCTATACAGAGGAACAGGCTCTGCGCATGAGTGCTGGTTTCGGAGCTGGCATCGGACGTATGCGTATGTCGTGCGGAGCGTTTAACGCCTTGGCATTATTAGCCGGACTCGACTGTGGTTCGGTTACCCCCGGCGACCGCGAGGGAAAGTCGTATAACTATAAGGTGGTGCAACAGCTGGCTGAGCGTTTTCGGAACGATCACGGCACGCTGATCTGTGCCGAACTGTTGAAACTCAAGAAAGATGCCCCGTTGAGTTACGAGGCATCAGAGCGTACGGCCGAGTATTATAAACAACGTCCGTGTGTGAATCAGATTATCTCAGCAGCCCGTATCTACTGCGACTACCTCGAAGAAAAACTACAATAAGCTATCGTTACAGCGGTTTGGTGTTCTCAAACTGCACCTGATAGGGCCACTGCTCATCGTTCTGAGACCATTCCGAACTGCTCTTACCGCTAGTCCAGGGATGTGGCCAGTGCTGGGTGGGAGCACCCATCACCACGAAGAACAGCCGTGTACAGCCCTCGGGGATGGTCAACTCGGCAGTACCTTCCTTATCTGCCTTTATCTCACCATAGGTACGAGTGCCATCGCTACTATAGGCCACGAAGGCATAGCGCCATCCGGCACGTGCGGGATATACGTAGTGATAGCCATCGGCATCGGTGAGTCCCTTGAAATTAGCCTTGACGGTAGTGCCGATGTCAGGTCGCTTCATATTGGTGATATGATAGCCGTAGTTCTGGATGCAGGTGGCAGGATCGGTGGTATAGGTTGAAGTGACGGCATCGAGCACCTTCAAACGGTTCTTATGCTGCCCGATACGATGCTTGGCACGGTCGCGCACCCCGTCGATATCCCACGTTGCCATACGCATATAGCCCTCCATCAGTTCGTCGCAGAACTGGCTCTGGCTGAGATTATTCATGCGCATATAGGTCTGGATGGGGTCTTCGTATTGCTTCGTCTCACGCCACATCCGTCCAATAAAGCTTCGTCCATGGAGCATAGCCCACCAGTCGTGGATATAACAGCAGGCGTAGCGCCAATCCTCATGCAGCATATTCAGATGGTGGGCATTGAGATGTTGCTCAAAGTATTCGCCATCGGTAAACTGACGGTCGGGGAAAATCTGGTAGGCCTGCCAGTCGGCACAGCTCTCCCACCA
>CAZIKA010000030.1:0-17501 GCA_964539705.1 uncultured Prevotella sp.
AGGAAGTCGAAGTGCTTCTTGTCTTTCAAGTTCTGCATCTCCTGTGCGAACTTGTCAAAATCAAATACAAGATGATTCAGTTTCATGCCTGCTCCTCCTGTTCTTTTTTAAGGGTTTCTGTAAACTCTGCAGGCACCTCGGTCACCACGATGGGCTTCTTACCGCCACGTCCGTAGGTCAGTTCCTCGTTAGAGACGCCCAGAGCGGCCTCTTCCTTGGTCTGCTTGTGGTTAGCACCGCCAAAGAACTTTTCAATTTTTACCTTACGCTGCAACTGCATCATACCGTAGAGGATAGCTTCAGGACGGGGAGGACAGCCAGGAATGAACACATCCACGGGCACAATCTCCTCGATACCTTTTACTACATGATAGCTCTCTTTAAAAGGACCACCGCTGATAGCGCAGCCGCCTACAGCCACTACATATTTAGGCTCAGCCATCTCGTCGTACAGACGCTTCAGGGCAGGAGCCATCTTGTGGGTGATGGTGCCGGCACACATAATCAGGTCGGCCTGACGGGGAGAGTTACGCGTCACCTCGAAGCCGAAGCGCGAGAAGTCGTAACGTGAGCATCCGCAAGCCATGAACTCAATACCGCAGCAAGAAGTAGCAAAGGTGAGCGACCACAGCGAGTTACTGCGTCCCCAGTTGATCAGGGAGTCCAGATTACCCGTCACCACGTTGACACCGCCCTCATGGAGCTCGTCAACAATCTTCTCCAACGACTCGTTATCCTTGAACTCGTCGTAGGGCAAAGCCTTGATTTTCGGTTTTCTTACTTCCATTCCAGCGCTCCTTTCCGCCAAGCATAAGCCAGGCCAAATACTAAAACCAACAAGAAGAACCCGATTGACAGCAGAGCCATCGCACCGAAGTCCTTCACTACTACAGCCCATGGATATAGAAACACCGTTTCCACATCAAACATGAGAAAGAGGATGGCAAATAAATAATAGCCTACGTTGATGGGTATCCATGAGGAACCGTGTGTGGGGATACCGCATTCAAACGGCTCACCCTTGATCTTGTTGTAAGATCGCGGTCCTAATAGTTTTGCCATCACATAAGCTGATGCCACCAGTGTAATAGCCGTCACCAAGACGGTAATTAACATTGTGAAATTCATAAAACTATTTTTGTTATAACAATATTGTTTTGCTTTTCGGCCACAAAGGTACGAATAAGCGAGCAAAAAACCAAATAAAATTTGAGGATTTTCGAGCGTAAGTACCTTCGACAAAGTCAGAGTTACAAAAAAACGAGCAAACAACAAAGGATTTGCCCGTTCTTTTTCAATATTAGAATCGAGTCTTTTCTCTTGCCCCTTGCTCCATGCCCCTTGCTCCTTAGAAATTGCAAATGTGCAAATTGCATACATTTTTTCGACGGTGGATGGAGGTAAGAAAAAGGTATATAATATTAGTATATTATTATATAACTTATTAATATATAATTATTTATATATATTATATTACATAATTACTTTAACGGAGCCTTCATATTTCCTATACACAAAATTATTCACGCAATTTGCACATTTGCACATTTTTCGATGAAAAGGCGCTTTAGCGGAGCTGCCTGCTCCACAAGGCGGAGCTGCCAGTTCCTCCCCTTCGAGCTGCCTGTTCCTCATGGATGCTCATGCAGAGCGGAGTAGAGAGTACTCGTAATAATTAACGTTGCGTGGGTCTTTTTACATTCTTGCGCATAACGCCAAAATTATTCGGGGGAATCCTTGTGTAGTAGGATTTTTATGACTAATTTTGCGCCGCCAAAAACGTTGGCATCGGTATTTACCGGCAAATTAATTAACTAATTACAAATGTTTAAACCTCAATTTCAGAAACGCCAGGTATTGGTGTTCCACCAGTTTCAGCGCAAAGGCTACTCGCTCTTTGCATGTCTGGGACGAGAGGTAGTCATCTCCGTGCTGAGCGTAGCTACGCTTTCCGCTTCGAAAGCCGCCAGCATCAGCGATGAGACCTTCCGTGTGGACACTACCAAGGCGACCGCCCGAGAGGTGATGCTCGATGATGTGAGCATTACGGGCTCGCGGGCTCCCCTGACCGTGAGTCAGGCTGCGAGAATGGTAACTGTATTGAGCCGCGAGGATTTTGCGCAGGCGCCAATACAAAGTGTTAACGATTTGCTGAAACTCGCCGTTGGCGTAGATGTCAGACAGCGCGGACCACTTGGTTCCCAAACCGACATCAGCATCCGAGGAGGCACACAAGAGCAAATCGTCGTTTTACTCAACGGCATCAACATCTGCGACCCACAGACAGCCCACAATACGATGGATCTGCCCTGTGACCCTGCCGACATCGTGCGTATCGAAGTGTTGGAAGGTCCTGCCGGACGTGCCTACGGCACATCATCACTCGTAGGTGCCATCAACATTATCACGAATCAGCGGCCCCAACAGAGCGAGGTCTACGTAGAAGGTGGCTCGTTCGGCTATGCAAAGGCTGGCGGCATGGTGAAGTTGCCGTCATTAGGCAACGGACTTTCCCTTGGTTCTGTGTCTGCCAGCTATGCCCGCAGCGATGGTTACAGCCGTTCGAAAGCGGGAAAACTCAACACGGGCTACAGTGGTGCGAAGGCCTTTTATCAAGGAGGCTATGATGACGAGAGCGTCAACGTGAGATGGAACGTAGGTATCACAGACAGAGGATGGGGCTCAGGCACATTTTATGCTACTCCAAAGTGGCAGGCCGACGACCAGTATGAGCACACCACAAAGCTCACAGCATCGCTGCAAGGTGAGAACAAACTGGGAAGTCTGCACCTGCAGCCAGCCATCTATTGGAACCAGAACTACGACCGTTACGAGGGCTATCACAACCGTCCTGACATCATGAAGTATAATTACAATCGTTGTGATGTATATGGCTTAAAAATAAATAGTTACTTTGACTGGCATATTGGACGCACAGCATTCGGTGCAGAGATTAGGAACGAGGACTTGGTGAGCGGCAACTTGGGAGAACCGTTGTTTCAAACACGCCACATCAAGGGTACCGACCGCGACTACACGCTGGGCATCAACCGCACGAACATCAGCGCACACTTGGAGCATAACGTCCTACTCCAGAGGTTCACCCTTTCGGCAGGTTTCGTAGCAGCAAAGAGTTCGTGGAGCAGTATGAGCATGACCGTCTATCCTGGCATCGACATGAGCTATAAGATAGAAAACTGGAAGTTGTTTGCATCGTATAACACTTCTCTGCGTCTGCCCTCATTCACGGAGATGTACTACAAGCTGCAGGGCTATGCTGCCGACCCGCACCTGAAGCCAGAGGAGATGCAGGCCATAGAGGTAGGCGCACAATGGACGTCCCCTACCCTTCAAGCCAAGGTGACGGCCTATCATCATCACGGCAAGAACATGATTGACTGGATTATGGATACCTCGCTGGGCACAGCCGCCCAATGGCAGAGCGTGAACCATACCGAGATCAACGCTTACGGCATGGAAGCGGCTGTGGCGGCACAAAACCCATGGGCAAGGCTGAACCTATCGTACAGTTACATCTATCAGGACAAGCAACAGGAAGAGCACATCGTTTCCCAGTATGCCTTGGAATACCTGAGACATAAGCTGATAGCCTCTGTGCAGACGAAGGAATGGCAGGGCCTGAGCCTCAGGGTGGATGCACGCTGGCAAGACCGCGTGGGGAGCTACACCTGTTTCGACGGAACGGTCAGCGACTACCAGCCATACGCGCTGTTTAACGCCCGATTACAATGGACAAAGGCAGCACTCACCGTATATGCGGATGCCTATAATATACTGGATAACCGCTCATACGTTGACTTCGGTAATGTACCTCAGCCAGGCATATGGGCGGTTGTGGGAACGAAGTATAAGTTCTAAACGGATATTATTCTAAATCCTTGAGCCACAAGGCACTGGAGGCATCACTCGGCATCCTCCAGTCGCCACGTGGTGAGAGGCTGATGCTACCCACCTTAGGACCGTCTGGCAGGCAAGAGCGCTTGAACTGCTGGTTGAAGAAACGGCGACAGAAGGTGGTGAGCCAATGACGAATCGTCTCGTCATCATAGCGTCCATTGAAAGCACGTTGTGCCAACAGGAAAATCTTGGAGGGACGATGTCCCCAACGCATCATCTGATAGAGGAAGAAGTCGTGGAGCTCGTAAGGGCCTACCAAATCCTCGGTCTTCTGCTGGATGTTTCCCTGCTCATCGGCAGGCGTCAACTCTGGTGAGATAGGCGTATCAACCACATCAATCAGCGTATCCCGCTGTTCGGCAAAGGCCGGCAGTTGTGCAATGTAGCGTATCAGATACTGAACCAGCGTCTTGGGAACACCAGCATTAACGCCGTACATCGACATGTGGTCACCGTTATAGGTACACCATCCCAGTGCCAATTCCGACAGATCGCCAGTACCAATCACCATACCGCCCACCTGATTAGCCACATCCATCAAGATCTGCGTGCGCTCACGAGCCTGTGAGTTCTCGTAGGTCACATCATGATTCTTGATATCATGGTCTATATCCTCGAAGTGCTGAATCACACTCTTAGCAATGCTGATCTCACGCTGGCTGATACCCAGCGAGGTCATCAGGCTGACGGCATTATCGTGGGTACGGTCGGTAGTACCAAAGCCTGGCATCGTGATACCCACAATACCCTTACGGGAAAGACCTAGCTTATCGAAGGCTCGCGTCACAACCAACAGAGCCAGCGTGGAATCAAGACCACCGCTGATACCGATGACGGCTTTGTTGCAATGGGTGTGAGCCAGTCGGCGACAGAGTCCCATGGTCTGGATATTCAATATCTCTTCACAATCGGCCGACATATTCTCTGACGCAGGGATAAACGGATGAGGATTGACCTCGCGAATCAACTCAAAGGGACGCGTATTGACGGACTTTGCATTGATAACACGCGAAGTGGCACCATCCTGAGCAGTGCGGAAGGTGGTGTTGTTCTGACGGTCGCTGCGCAGACAGTCAACGTCAATCTGCTGAATCTGAAGCTGTGGCTCCATAGAGAAGCGCTCGGACTTACTTATCAGGTGTCCATTCTCAAAGATCATGGCATTACCGCCATACACCACATCCTGCGTGGACTCGCCAAAGCCACAGCTGCTGTATACATAGCCGCACATCATGCGGGCACTCTGCTGAGCCAGCAGCGAACAGAGGTAGGCATGCTTACCAAGCACCTCATCGGTAGCCGAGAGATTGAAGATGATATCAGCACCAGCCAAAGCCAAGTTGTTGCTGGGAGGAAGCGGTGCCCATACGTCCTCACAAATCTCGATGCCAAAGCCCACACCATCGATGGTACGGAACACGATGGGTTCGTTGGACACCTTCACAGGACTACCTGCCAGATAGATTTCCTGAGGCATGAGGTCGGCAGCAGAGGCAAACCAACGCTTCTCGTAGAACTCATCATAATTAGGCAGATAGGTCTTTGGCACCACGCCCAGAATCGTACCGCTCTGAATCACCACAGCACAGTTGTAGAGCAACGAACCGATGCGTACCGGCATACCCACGATGCTGATGATATCGAGCTTACGGGTGAAGTCGAGCAACGTGAGCAGTGCCCCTTCGGACTTGTCGAGAAGCAGCTGCTGACGGAACAAGTCCTGACAAGTATAGCCCGTGAGCGACAGTTCGGGAAAGACGATAATCTCTACGCCCTTGCCTTCTGCCTGGGCAATGAAACTCTCTATTTGCTGAACATTGTAGTCAACATCGGCTACGCGCACACCTGGTATGGCAGCAGCCACCTTGATGAATCCGTGTTTCATTCTTTCAAATTGATTTTACAACGGTCGTTCTCTATAATCGTATATATCAGAGCAGGTCCTTCAAAGAAATCATTGGGTTCGAAGGTGTGAAGCTTATAGAACTTCACCGTATCGATACGCAACTGGACATTGGCCGTAGGCTTCAGCAGGAAGTGCTTGTCGCGCTTATAGCCCATCAGCTGGATGGCAACATGCTCTATCTCGTTGAGGTCTTCACGTCCGAACTCCTCGATAAAGAGCTTGGTATTGGGTTCCACCTCGTCGGTAGCACGCAGTTGCCAGGCATTACCCTCGGCACTCAGATAATTGAAGCGCAGGTAATAATTGGAGTCGTTGACCAGATAGGCCTCGAAACGCGTTTGCGACAGTTCCTTGACATTCATGGGAACGAAAGCCAGATAGGCCGACAAGCGGTCGCCACCCTTGCGCTCCTCAGGCTTAGCTTTGAAGGTGACGGGCAGGTCGGCAGGCTCCAGCTCAGGTTCTTCCTGTGGCTCCTGCTGCTGTTTCATCTCCACCACGCGCTTGGTCTCGTAGTTCTCCTCACCAATGACCACCACCTCACTGATTGCCATTGGCACCTGAAAGCCATCCTCGTCTTCTACGAGTACGATGTTCTTTCCCTGGAAGCCAGCCACACGGCCGCCTCCTATCTCGCTCAGAAATCTGACTTTATCTCCTATCTTCATCTTGTTATGGTATTAAAAGAGAACTGTCGCCATAGCTCAAGAAGCGGAAATTATGACTCAGGGCATAGTCGTAAATCTTATGCCAGTCGCCCTTGACAAAGGCACTCACCAAGAGCAACAGCGTAGATTGCGGCTGGTGGAAATTGGTGACCAGCATCTTTACGATTTTGTAGTCGTAGCCTGGGGCAATGATAATCTGCGTACTGCTATGCAGCGACTTCAACCCGTTACGGTCGAGCCAGTCGAGAAGAGCCTGAACAGAAGCCTTCACGTTGTATTTCTCATTTATCATTTCTCCTTTCTCATTTAGCGAAGCGTCATACGGTTCCCATTGGTTCACATGAAGTTCCGACTCCTGGACATCAGGATTAGTCAATACCTTCAGGCCCATATAGTAAAGGCTTTCCAGAGTGCGCACACTGGTGGTACCAACGGCGATGGCCTGACAATCGTGAGCCAGAAGTTTTTCTAATGTCTGACGACGCACGCAGATATATTCCGTATGCATCTCATGACCCTCTATCTCTTCGCTCTTCACAGGTTTGAATGTACCTGCTCCCACATGAAGGGTCACTTCCTCGCGGTCAATGCCATGCGCATCGAGAGCTGCCAATACTGGGTCGGTAAAATGAAGACCTGCCGTAGGTGCAGCCACGCTTCCCTTGATCTTAGAGTAAACGGTCTGATAGGTGGTCTTATCGCTCTCCTGAGTCTCACGATTCAAGTATGGAGGGATAGGCAGTTCGCCCATCGACTCGAGAATCTCGGCGAAAGACACATTGGTGTTGTCCCATTCGAAATCCACACGATAGCTAGTACCGTGCATCTCGCCTCGCATCGCTGTAACTCTTAACTCTTCACTCTTAACTCTTAACTCTCGCGTGAGCGTGCCTTCCTTCCATTTCTTCAGATTGCCAATAAGACAATACCAAGAGCAGCGTCCACGCGTCTGGAACATCTGTTCGTAATCGGCAGGGGAGGCTGGTTCCAGGAGGAATACCTCGATTAAGGCACCTGTCTCCTTGCGGAAGTGCAGACGTGCCTGAATCACCTTCGTGTTATTAAAGACCATCAAGGCCTTTTCTGGAAGATGGTTAGGTAAGTTGCAAAAGATATCCTCGCTTACCTCGCCATGCTTATAGAGCAACAGCTTTGAGTGATCACGCTCAGCCAAAGGGAACTTGGCGATACGCTCATCAGGCAAAGGATAGTTATAATCGCTAATATGTATATGTTTTGTATCCATGATTCGTTTATAAATATAACATCAAACATCCCTTGAGAATAGCATAAAGGATGGTAAACAACATGACGGTTACCACGATGTCAACGTCAGCAAACTCATAGCCCGTCGATGTATAATGGGATGATATGAAGTGGTCTTGCCTATACAGACGCTTATACAGTTTCCTGTACAGGAACCAGACGGTGGTACCAACAATGGCTCCCCATAGCAGTCCACAGCAAATATCAACGGGGAAATGTACACCAAGATACATGCGGGTCCAACAGTTGATGAGCGACCAACAAATGAGGAAGAACGTCAACACACGACTACGTACAAGCAAGGAGAAGAATATTGCCAGGCTGAAGGTGTTGGCTGCATGGGAAGAGAAGAAGCCAAAACGGCCACCACGGTAGCCATTGACCACATCTACCAACATAGCTATCTCGCCATCGTGAGTGGGGCGCCAGCGCTCTACGGCAGTTTTTACAAACATATCATTGAGCGAACCGGCAAAGAACACGCAGAGACCAGCACTGGCTAATATCAGCAGCACCTTCTGTATGCCATCGTTATTTTTCAGCACCATGTAGAACAGAGCCAGATACAAGGGTATCCAGGTGGTGGCTGTGGTCAATGTCTTGACAAAGCCATCAAAGAACAACGAGTCACTACCGTTGAACCACAGTAGCAACTCCTTGTCGTATTGTATGATCTGGTCCCACATAGTCTCTGCTTCAGATTTCCTCTATTTGTGACACTTCCACCCATCCCTGCTTTCCGTCGGGCACACGCACCTCACGCCAACCGTCCATAGAGGCGTCGACAATGGTTACCTTCGTACCTTCATGAAGGATAAACAGGTCGGTACCATTATTTGCAGGCGTACTCTTCACCGTGACAGCCGATTCTATGATGATGGCACCGTCGCGCTGTTCAATCATCTGCTTCTGGTTCCATGCAAACACATTGGCCAGCAAGAACGACAACAGCAGGAGAATACCTCCGAAGAAGCCAATCTTACGCAGCCATATTGGCGAGGCGAACAGATAGATGAGCGACAGGATGATAGCGATAGAGAGCGACAGGAGCGACACATAAGCCCAACCGTCGACGCTCAGCGTATTTACCAGAGAGCGATACCAGGTAGCAAGGAAGAACTCCGACTGCGGCACAATCTTATCGATGGTCTTGCTGCGAGCCAACTGGAGGTTGAAACGGATATCCTCATCGCCAGGCGACAGCAACAGCGCACGTTCATAGTTCAATATAGCCCGTGTGATATTGTCCATAC
Organism: uncultured Prevotella sp.; assembly: GCA_964539705.1. GTDB lineage: Bacteria > Bacteroidota > Bacteroidia > Bacteroidales > Bacteroidaceae > Prevotella. The sequence goes on from CAZIKA010000030.1 coordinate 9,012, forward strand.
GATAATAGGCATTACCCAGATTGTAGTATATCTCGGCACTGGAGCCTTGCTGCAACAACGCCTCATACTGGCTAATAGCCTGCTGATAGTTCTCGTTCACATAACTGCTGTCGGCCTCGGCCTTAGTGACTGCTGATGCCGATAGTGGCAGCAACAGCATAAGCAGCAGCGCCATGCCTGCGGCAGATGTTTTCTTGGGTTTACTCTTCATGGTGTTCTCAATCTCCTCAATGGCTGTCATAGCCGTCTGATAGACCTTGTTCATATTGCCCTTGGCATCGCCTGGAGCATAGCGTTCAAACTCGCACTCATCAATAGCTTCGATAAACTGCGAGATGGTAGTACTGCTCACATTACGCTCGGCAAAGCGATCGCTGATGTTTTCACGAGAGAGTTGCTCAACAGGGATATTGAGTTTATCGCCCACATAGCCCCACAGAGCACGCAGCACCTCATCATAGAAGGCACTCTGCTGATTGTTCTTCATCAGCTTGGCAGCCTGCTTCAGTCGTTTGGTAGCCACCTTGTTCGCCTTCTTGCCACGCATCTTCACCATATCAGCATTCTCAATGGCACGCTGACGGAAGATAACAAACAGCGAGACGAACAGCAGACACAGCACCACCAAGGCAATCAGATAGGCAGCAGAGGTGAAGAAATAATCGCCCTCAGCATTCTGCTTGCTATCACCTAACTTGATATAGCGGATGTCGCTACCCAGCATCTGGATATCCTCCTGATCGGAGAAGGTCTGCATCTGACTGTCTCCACCCTCACCTTTAGCCACATCCAGTTCGTAAGCCTCAGATGTCAGGGTCTTGTATTGCTTGGCCTGTGTGTCATAATAAACAAACTCAATAGCAGGAATGGTGTATTTTCCCTGATGACGAGGTACTGCCAGGAACTCGTAGATCATGCTGCCCTCAAGACCACTCACCGTTAGGCGTGACTTATCGGTCACCTTCGCATCATAGGTATCGAAGTCCTTGGGGAACTTTACCTGTGGCTGCTTGATGAGTTTCAGGTTACCCGTACCGCTAATGGTCACCTTCAAGGTCAGCGGGTCATTGGCTTTCAACTCTGTTTTGTCAATCTCTGTGGACATCGTAAACTTACCTACGCCACCAGAATAGTTTGCAGGACGTGCAGGAAGGGGGTCAACATCAATCTCAACACCAGGGGCTTGAATCTGCTTCTTTACCTCAACATAGCCAGAACCGCCGTTGAAGAAAGCCTCGAACGGGTCAACATTACGATTACGCTGAACCACTACACCATTGAAAGTGATAGGAGGAACCTGCAACTTTCCAGACATCTGTGGGAACATCACATACTGGCTCCATGTGACGGTACGATAGTTGCGACCATTGAACTGCTCCACCTTAAAGCTCTTTTCCTGAGGAAGCGGAATTTCTTGTGTATGAAAGCCTTTCAGATCGGGCATCTTACCTTCCAACTGTGTCAGGGTCACCAAACTGTAGACCTTATATGTCAGCAACACAGGCTCTTGCTCCACCACGCGTTTCTTGGATGCACTAACGCGGATGAAGAGTTCTGAGCCAGAGATGGGAGTACCCGCAGCACGAGGCTCAGGCTGTTGAGCGTTCGAATTGCCTCCGCCATTGCCTTGAGCCGTACCACTCACCTGAATCTTCAGGGTATTCGAAGTAATCTGCTTGCCACCAGCAGTAACGGAAGCAGCAGGAATGGTAAAGGTGCCGTTCTTCAGGGCAGAAAGGATATAAGTATAGGTGATGGTTGACGACTGAGAGGTACGTCCGTTCACCATACTGAAACTTGACTGCGTGCTGGTGCTTGGCCCCATGAGTACCTCGAAAGCCTCTGAAGGAATCTGTCCTATACGAAAGCCCTGCACATCGTGAGTATTCACGGTGTAAGTCAAGCGGAACTGCTGACCTACTGCCACTTGCTGTGGGGCATTAGCCGTCAGTGTCTGAGCGACTATCGTCGCAATTAAAAAATTAAAAAATGAAAATATTAAAAGGGTTCGCTTCATTGTTCTTCTAATGTCTGTTATTTTTTAATTTTTAAATTACCAGTTTTTCTCTATTCGCCTGCGACGGGGCTGCTGTTGAGCCTCTTGCATTCGTTTCTGAGTATCCTTCTCACGTTGCAGGGCAGCATTCAACAGTTGCTCGGCATTCTCCTTGCTCATGGGAGGCTCTTGTTGCTGTTGCTGCTGTTGCTGCTCATCTTTCTTTTGTTCCTCTTGTTTTTGTTGCTGTTGCTGCTGTTGCTTTTGCTGATCCTGATTCTGGTCTTGCTTCTGGTCGTTATTATTACCACCGCCTTGATTATCGTTCTTCAGCTGATGTTTGCAGAGCACAAGGTTATAACGCGACTCATCATCATTAGGATTATTACGCAACGCATTCTTATAGGCCTCAATCGCCTTTCCGAATTCCTTCACACTTTGATATGCCACGCCTTCGTTATGATAAGCCTGGGCCTTGCGCAGCGGATTCGTCTCATACTGAGCAGCCTGTTCAAACATCTGCGCCATTGTGTCACAACGCTCCTTCTGCGTACTATGGAAATCACGTGGGAACATCGACGTAGAGAGGTTGTATAACACACGAGCATCAGTACTGTCAGCACGATAAGCCTTCAGATAGTTCACCTGAGCCTCTTGCCGTTTGTCACTACGGAACTGGGTATTACCCTTCCGCACAAACTTACGGGCTTGTCGGTTGTCAGCATAACTGCTTGCCGACAACGATATCAATATCAGGAAAAGGAATAGTCTTGACAATTTCATCGCTTAAACAGTTTTATATTCTTGAGCAATGGGTTCTTACGATCCAAGATAAGAATCTCAATAATCAGCAACAGGATAGCAAAGGCTGCCGCATATTGGAACTGTTCTGAATAGTCGCTGTAGATGGTCGTCTCGCCCTTCTCCAGTTTATCCAGTTCCTCGTCCAGCAAGCGCTGTGCACTACTGTTATTATCAACATGGATATAGGCACCGCCACCTGCCTGTGCTATCTCACGACACATCTGTTCGTTGAGACGTGACATAACGGTATTGCCTTGGTTGTCAATCATGTAATTACCTGTTTCTGGGTCAGGAACAGGAGAACCGTTCGTAGAACCGATGCCCAACAGATAAACATTATAGCCTTGATCATGTGCGGCTTTCGCGGCTTCTACTGCCCCACCCTCATGATCTTCACCATCGGTAATCACAATGATGGCTTTGCCGACATGCTCCTGCTGCGTAAAACTCTGCGTAGCCATCTGAATGGCTCCTGCAATATCCGTGCCCTGATTGACAATCATCGAGGGATCGATGGTACTCAGGAACATCTTGGCTGATACATAGTCGCTGGTAATAGGCAACTGCACAAACGCATCACCGGCAAAGACAATCAGCCCTATCTTATCGTTGATAAAGTTCTCTACCAGATTCTCCACCATCATCTTAGCTCTGTCCAGACGCGATGGCGCCACATCAGTGGCACGCATGGAGTTGGAAATATCCATAGCGATAACCACCTCGATACCCGAGCGTTTCTCCTGACTGATGCCATTAGCCTGTTGCGGACGGGCTACCATCAGGATAATCAGGGTAAGGGCCAGTTCTAGCAGACAGAACTTCACAAGCGGACGCCAACGCGACACATTAGGTGCCAGCTGACGTATCAGTTCGGGATCGCCGAACTTGCGGAGGCGTTTCTTCTGATTGAAATAAGTGACAAAGCGGATGAGGGCCAGCAGCACCACTACCGACAATAGCCACAGGTATTCTGGATTTTCAAATCTAAACATTACGGTATCCTCCTAAATATGGTTATTCTAAGAAGAATCTCAAGCAGTAGCGCACCGAGTGCGATAAGTGCATAACGCTGGTAGTCCTCATAGCGACGGCTATAGCGCTGCACTTCTATCTTCGATTTCTCCAGTTTATCAATCTCATGATATATCTCACGCAACTCCTCCGCATTACGTGCACGGTAGAATTTACCATTGGTCGTATTCGCAATATTGGAAAGCGTCTGTGTATCAATCTCTACAGGCACCTGCACATATTGTATATGACCGCCCATCATTAGCGGATAACGTGCAGTACCGTTAGTACCAACACCAATCGTATAGACACGCACACCAAGACTCTTTGCTATCTCTGCAGAGGTCATCGGCGACAGGTCACCACGGTTGTTACTACCATCGGTCAACAGTATTACAACCTTGCTTTTGGCACTTGAGTCCTTGAGTCGCGACACCGCATTGGCCAGTCCCATACCAATGGCAGTTCCGTCTTCTATCAGTCCGCAGGCAGCAATATCTGTCTGTACATTACGGAGCAAGGACAGTAGCGAGGCATGATCTATCGTCATCGGACATTGCGTAAACGACTCTCCGGCAAAGATGGTCAGTCCAATGTTATCGTTAGGGCGACCAGCGATAAACTCCGCAGCCACTACCTTTGCAGCCTCCAGACGGTTCTGGATATTTCGCGAGTCATCGCGGAGGTCTTCTGCCAACATGGATGTTGATACGTCCATTGCCAACATAATATCAATACCCTCGATACTCTCGTTCTGCATACTGTCGTGCGTTTGCGGACGGGCTAAGGCAATTACCAGCATCGTAAAGGCCAGGATGCGCAGCAATAGTTGTACGGGCATCAGCATGACCTTCCAACTGCGGTTCGCAAATGTAAACGCATGGGTATCGGCCATCAGTATCGTTGGCTCGCTTTTCTTCCTGAACATTATATACCATATTATATACGGTATAATAAGCAGGAGCAGAAACAAGTATTCTCTATTTGCAAATTCCATCGTTCTTCGTTTTACAATATCTCATAGATACAGTAGGCGATGTATATAAACAGCACCACGCAACTGGCAAAGATAACGCTCAGCGAGATAATCAACGCCGTTCTGCTACGCTTTGAGCGCTGTTCCTCTACGGTGAGCTCAGGCTTCACGGGTTCCGTATTCAATGGCTGTTCAATCTTGGTCTTGTTGATAAAGTCAACGGCACTCACCAAGTTAGCATCGTTCTCATTAATCAGCGTTGAGTACTTGGCAAACTTCACCAGGTCAGCCGTGAGGAAGAGTTGACGCAACTCACTAAGCGACTCCTGGTCAGCATTCTTCATCAGATGGTCAATAATCTCGCTACTGGTCATCTCCATCGCATAAAAGCCATAGCGTTCCTCAATATATTTACGCAAAGCATCGGTCAGTCGCGTGTAATATTCCTTCGGATCGTCCGAGGTCACTATCTTGTCAGCTTTGATTTCCTCGATAGCCTTCATGGCTTTCTGATGCGGCAAGAGTCGCTTCACGATGCGGATACGGGCAATAATCGGCTTATTGTCACGCAGTCGCAGGTAGAGATAGAAGAACAGCGCCATCAAAGCAACAAAGAGCACGCTCAACCAGAAAGGTACGGAGAAGTCATCCAGCTCCCAGTCAAAGGGATTGTCCTGCACGTCCTTCGGTCCGAAATACTCATCAAGCTTGGTGGTATCTACGTCGACAGTCAACACCTTCAGAGCCAACTGATTAGCAGAATACTCCTGTCCGTTGACCTTCACCTTGAAGGGCGGCAGGTAGTAAAGCGTATCGTCAAACGATGTCAACACATAATTACGCTGACGGCACACCTGATCACCATCTACCAATTGGTCGGGCGCATCGTTATACCCCAGCACCTCGACGCCCTGAGGGATGAGTGCCGTCTCCGGAAACTCCACCGTAGCGTCCTTGTCTGCCGTGGCTTTGACCGATAGCTCCACCTGTTCGCCAACCAACATCTCCACGCTACTCAGGCTCGACTCCACTTTCACTTGTTGTGCCGAGGTCTGTAGCGTCAGTAAAATCAACGCCAGGGTTATGATATGTCTTTTCATTTATCCACGTTGTTTAAACAATCCCAGCATCGAGCGCACATAATCTTCATCAGTAGCGATACTCACGCTGTCCACATTACTCTTGGCAAATGTTTCCTTCAGGTCTGCCTGACGCTTCAACCAGTAGCGACGATAGGTGTCACGCACCTTTTTACTGCTCGTATCTACATACTGTTCGAAGCCTGTTTCCGCGTCAACTACTTTCATCAGTCCGATGTTTGGCAGTTCGCAGCCACGCTTGTCGTAAACCTGAATAGCTACCACGTCGTGTTTGCTATTGGCAATAGTGAGCTGCTGTAGGAAGTCCTGTTGCACGTAGAAGTCACTCAGGATGAATGCCGTACAGCGACGCTTACTCACACTGGTAAGGAACTCCACAGCCTGTGCCACATCAGTATGACGGCTCTCAGCATGGAAGTCCAGCATCTCACGGATGATATACAGAATATGCTTGCGTCCTTTCTTAGGTGGGATGTATTTTTCTATCTTGTCAGAGAAGAAGATCACGCCAATCTTATCATTGTTCTGGATAGCCGAGAACGCCAGCGTGGCTGCTATCTCGGTCACCATGTCGCGTTTGAATTGCTTTTGGGTGCCGAAATCCAGCGAGCCGCTGACATCGATAAGTAGCATCACCGTCAGTTCACGCTCCTCCTCAAACACCTTCACATAGGGTTTGTTGAAGCGTGCCGTGACATTCCAATCGATATCGCGCACATCGTCGCCATACTGATATTCACGCACCTCCGAGAAAGCCATACCACGACCTTTAAAAGCCGAGTGGTACTGACCCGCAAAGATGTTTGAACTCAGGCCACGAGCCTTGATCTCAATCTTTCTGACTTTTTTGATTATCTCCGATGTTTCCATAATCTAGTTATACTAGTTCCACTAGTCCTACTAGTTTTAGGGCACTTCCACCTTATTGATAATCTTGCTAACAATTTCCTCGCTGGTGATGTTGGATGCCTCGGCCTCGTAGGTCAGACCGATACGGTGGCGCAGTACGTCGTGAGCCACAGCACGCACATCCTCAGGCACCACATAGCCGCGACGCTTGATGAAGGCATAGGCACGCGAAGCCTTAGCCAGATTGATGCTGGCACGTGGTGAGCCACCAAACGAAATCATCTCCTTCATATCCTTCAAACCATAACGGTCGGGATAGCGTGTCGCAAAGACGATATCAGCGATATACTGTTCAATCTTCTCGTCGATATACACCTCGCGCACTACCTCACGTGCTTTCAATATCTCTTCCTTCGTGGTGACGGGAGTTACTGTGGGCAGACTGCCTGCGATATTCTCACGGATAATCTGTTTCTCCTCTTCCAACGTAGGATAACCGATAACCACCTTCAGCATGAAACGGTCCATCTGTGCCTCAGGCAACGGATAGGTGCCCTCCTGCTCAATGGGGTTCTGGGTAGCCATGACGAGGAACGGCGTAGGCAGATTGAAGGTCTCACTACCAATGGTGACCTGCTTCTCCTGCATAGCCTCCAGCAATGCACTCTGCACCTTAGCCGGTGCACGGTTGATTTCATCCGCCAATACGAAGTTGGCAAATACGGGGCCTTGTTTCACCAGGAACTTTTCATCTTTTTGTGAATAGATCATGGTACCTGTTACGTCGGCAGGCAACAAGTCTGGGGTGAACTGTATGCGACTGTATTTAGCGTCAATCAACTGCGACAAGGTCTTGATGGCCAAGGTCTTTGCCAGACCTGGTACACCCTCCAACAGGATGTTGCCATCGCTGAGGAGTCCTATCAGCAACGAATCGACTAGATGTTTCTGACCTACAATCACTCTGTCCATACCTGCTGTGAGGTTGGTTACAAACGAGCTTTGCTCTTCTATCCGCCTGTTCAATTCGCGGATATCAATATTTTCTGCCATGTTTTTATTTTTTATTTGTTTCGTTTCTAAGGAATTTCTTCAGTTTCAATTTAGGAATCTTGATGTCCTGACCTTCTTTCAGGTCTTCTGTCTTCACATTATTATATACCTCTATATAACATTCCATACCCTCGCCCAACGTGCGCTTGGCGATGCGCTTGGTGGTGTCGCCGGGGCGAACCTTCTCCATTCGGTCAGTACCGATGATGCCGTAGGCACCAGTTCGCACACGCACATCCATCTTTTCATATTTCTTCCAATCTGGCTCCGCCTCTACCTTGGGCTCAGGAACCTTTACTTCAGGAACAGAAGCCAACTCCGTCTTGGTGGTATCCTGTTTGATGGAAGCAGTCGTATCAACAAGCAACGTATCTTTCTTCAACGTGTCTTTTTCTACGGGAGCAACAACACTAGTAGTATCGGCAGAATTCTCTTCTTCAAGCAACGACACACGATCCATGTGGCGACCATAGAGATAACCTCCCACGAAACTAGCTATGCAGGCTGCAATGGCCAGCAGTAGCCAAGCCCACCAATAGGATGAGGTCTTTGGCTCTTCATCCTCCTCATCATCTTCACACGCCTCGATTTCTTCCTCCTCTGCAACGGGAGCTTCCTCTGCGACGGGGGGGGCCTCAACAACAGAGGCTTCCTCTACCTGAGGTTCTTCTACAACGGGAGCTGATTCTTCTACAACAGTC